>CAYRLR010000151.1:0-6339 GCA_964424975.1 uncultured Anderseniella sp. | reverse complement strand
TTGTTAAACTGCCCAATAATTCAGCATAGGACAGGTTTCCAATAATGGCCATGCATTCAAAACATCTATATTGTATCTGTTTAGGGTCCTGACCCTAATTTCCAGCGGAGACAATTGCATGACAACTTCCAGCAAGCCTGCCACTGCCCTGACGATCCAGCAAGCTGATGAACTGACCGACCGTCAGCAAGCCTACTTTGACAAGTGCAGCGAGAAACTCGGCTTCATTCCAAATGTGCTCGCGGCCTACGCGTTCTCGTCGGCCAAGCTGCAGGCTTTTGCAGACATGTACAATGATCTCATGCTGGCAGACTCAAACCTCTCCAAGCTCGAGCGCGAGATGATTGCCGTTGCCGTATCCAGTGTGAACCAGTGCTATTACTGCCTGACCGCTCATGGTGCGGCTGTCAGGCAACTCTCCGGTGATCCTGCGCTGGGTGAGCAGATGGTGATGAACTTCCGCGCCGCTGGGCTCGATTCACGCCAGACCGCCATGCTGGAATTTGCCGACAAACTCACCCGCACACCCCATGCAATGGTCGAGGCTGATCGCCAGGCATTGCGCGACGCCGGTTTTTCCGATCGCGACATTTGGGACATCTCGAGTGTCGCCAGCTTCTTCAACATGTCGAACCGGATGGCTTCTGCAGTGGACATGCGTCCCAATGATGAGTATCACGCGCAAGCCCGTTGACGGGCCAGGGCTGGCAATTCGGCAAATCATGTCTTCACCGATGGTGCCGGATCAGCAGCCAGCCTGTTCAACAAGAATATCTGACAGGGCCTTATCCGCATGGCATCCGACCACGCTTCACGGCGCACGTTCGCAATCATCTCACATCCCGACGCGGGCAAGACCACGCTGACGGAAAAGCTGCTTCTCGCAGGCGGAGCAATTCGGCTTGCCGGCGCTGTGCGCACACGTGGCGCCCAGCGCCGTGCCCGCTCAGACTGGATGAAGATCGAGCAGGATCGCGGAATCTCCGTGACCAGTTCCGTCATGACCTTCGACTATGACGGTCATACCTGCAATCTGCTCGACACGCCGGGCCATGAAGATTTCTCCGAAGACACCTACCGCACGCTGACCGCGGTTGACTCCGCGATCATGGTGATTGATGCCGCCAAGGGGATTGAAAGCCAGACCCGCAAACTGTTTGAGGTTTGCCGGCTTCGCGACATCCCCATTATCACTTTCATCAACAAGGTGGATCGTGAGGGCCGCGACGGTTTTGAACTGCTCGACGAAATCCAGGAAATGCTGGCACTGGATGTGTCGCCAATGATCTGGCCGATCGGCATGGGATCGGATTTTTATGGCTGTTATGACCTGCGCGACGGGTCTTTCTCGCGCGCATCGAGGCGCGGCGGTCATTTTGATGAAACCCTGCATGTTCCATCTCCCGACAAGCTTGGCGAAATCGCAGGCGTGCCGGACCACATTGTCGCGACTGCATCCGAAGCAATCGAACTCGCCCAGGCAGGCTATGCGCCATATGACCGAACCTCGTTTCTTGAAGGCAACCTGACGCCGGTTGTGTTTGGCAGTGCCCTGAATGAGTTTTCGGTCCAGCAATTGCTGGATCTGATCATCGAACAGGCACCGTCGCCAAGACCGAGCCCTGCCGAGCCCCGCGAGGTCTCACCCGAAGAGGACAAGGTCACCGGGTTCATCTTCAAGGTCCAGGCAAATATGGACAAGAACCATCGCGACCGCGTGGCATTCATGAGGATATGTTCCGGACACTTCAAGCGCGGCATGAAACTGAAACAGGTCCGCACCAACAAGGACATCCTGGTGCATAGTCCGATCTTCTTCCTGGCACAGGATCGCGAAATTGCCGAAGACGCCCAGGCAGGCGATGTCATCGGAATTCCAAACCACGGCACTGTGCGTGTAGGAGACACCTTCACCGAGGGCGAAATACTGCGCTTCACCGGCTTGCCTGCCTTTGCGCCCGAAGCGCTCCGGCGCGTGCGTCTGGGCGATATGACCAGGGTCAAGCAAATGCGTGCGGCCCTCGAAGACCTTGCCGAAGAAGGCTTGATCCAGGTGTTCCAGCCGGAAGTGGGCTCCCAGTGGATTGTCGGCGTTGTTGGTGTGTTGCAACTGGATGTAATGGCGTCACGTGCCCAGCAGGAATACGGCGTTACCCTGGAATTTGAAGCTTCACCTTATGAAATGGCCCGCTGGGTGACATCAGAAGACCCCGCTGCGCTGGCAACGTTTCGCGAGCGCAACCGGCTGGCCATGGCAACAGATCGTGACGGTAGCTTCGTGTTTCTCGCAAAAGGTGCCTGGGAACTGGATTACGCAGCCAAGACCTACAAGGACATCCACTTTAACCGCACCAAGGAACTATTGTAGGGAAAACCGATACGCGTGCCATTGCAGTTGGCAACCGGAAAACCGGCTACCAGTTTTCCGAAGCGTGGTGTCCGCTCGTTGCAAATGCTTTCTGGCGGTTCAGCAGAACAAGTTCACGCAATGGCAGGTTGATAATCTTGGTGGCACCATATGTCGGCGCCTGCGCGTAGAACATTACCGCTTCGTCGAGGTCTGATGTCTGACGCAACAGCCCATCGAGCACATCATCAGGAATATCAACCCGCAGTTCGTTTTTCAGATAGCTCAGGCAACTCAGCATAGCCCACGATCCCTGGCACATCCGGCTGACCTCCAGCACGCGGCTCCAGTCGAGAGCGTCGCTGGTTACTGCCTCCGCCAGGTCGAACGCCCACATACCGCTGGACATGTGACTGGGAATAAACCGGCGGATACCCTGCATCGCTGTAAATACCAGCAGTTCTTCCGGTGCCGGCACCAGCACTTCACGCCTGCGGAAGGTCGCCGGGATTGCCCTTCCCCAGATCCTGTCCATGATATCATCATCGAGAAACGGCATGTGTACCGGTTGATGATGAACATCGACGTCAGACTTGTCCCTGGTCTCGTCACTGCCTTTGTGCAGGTTTATGCCGGGATGATAACGGCATCGCTCGAGCGCCGCATCGGCACCCTCTGCCTCTCCCCAGCCATGCGCACAAAGTATTGCAATGACGGTTCGCAAATCCTGGCGCTTCACCATCAGATCAATATCTGACGTGACCCTGCGGGTCAGCTTGGTCAGTTGCAGCGCTTCCAGTGCGGCTGACTTCATCAGATAGATCGGAATGTCCCGGGCAATCAGCAGGTCGAGCGCGGCAGCAGAGCGATTGAGCTGCATCTGGGACTGGGTCCACAGCGACTTGGCCATTCCGTGCAGGCGGGGTATTTCCGGGCACTCCGGATCAACCTGTGGCAGGCGACCCGAGAAACGCGCCAGGATCTTGAACTGCGGCCAGGTACAATCGTCGATATCGTTTGCAGCCTTCCAGCTTCGCCAGCAAGCCCGGGCTTCATCGACGGGTAGCAGTGTTGCCTTGATGAGCTGATCCGTATTCGGGTCAGGCCAGGCTTGCTGCGCAAACCGGTTCTTGAACCAGTCAATTAAAGCCATTACGCAGAACCACCCCTGCTATGGCGCTTTTGCTCGATGGCGCGACGGGCTATCTCCAGAACAAATTGACTCATTTTGGTCTCGGCACCTGAAGCCTGGCGTGAACCAAGGGTTCCCGGTCTGATTCTGCGTCTCATGACACTTTCCGGAATAACCTTTTCCGCAATTCCGGCTGCGCGCACCGTGCGAAACCATTCGATAAGGTGGGCGGTCTTCATGGTCTCGTCAAACATGAACTGTTCCTGGGCAAGCCATTCCCGGCGAACAAGCAGACAACCACCAAGGTAACCGGGTTGACCACCTTTGACATAACTCAGTGTAGCGAACCGCTCGGGCGGAATGGATGGACATTCAAAAGTACTGAAATGTCCGACAACCACGCCAATTGCCGGATTGTTTTCCATCGCTGCAATCTGGATGCGTGTTTTTTCCGGCTCCCACAAATCATCTGAATCCAGTATTGCAATCATCTCGCCGGTTGAGGCTGCAATTCCGGTATTGAGGGCAGCTGGAAGTCCCCGGTTTTCAGTCTGAATCAGCTTCACATTAAGCAGGTGTCGCGATGCAATCCGCGCAGTGTCATCGGTCGAACCATCGTCGACAACGATAACTTCGTCCGGCGCAACGGTTTGCGCTGCAATGCTGTCTAGAGTTTCATGCAGCGTGTCAGCTGCATTCCACGCTGGAACAATGGCGCTGAGTTTCATGCTCTAGAACCCCACCATATCCGCAAAAGGTGTCAAGGGTTCCGACATGCCCGCTGCCTTGCGCCGTTGCAGTGATTTCATCAGTGAGCGATGAAAATCCCGCGTCTCCGTCGATGTCAGATGCGTCGTCATGGAGTTGTCGTGGCGGCGATGATACAGGGTGATTTCATCCATGATCGTGAATGGCACAGACGCTTCGCGAATGCGCAACATCAGGTCAACATCCTCTGCATAGGTAAACCCTTCGTCAAACAATCCGACTTGTTCAAAAACAGCCCGCTTGTAGACCGTGGCACCCAGGTGTACGTGGAATATCTTGCTGGTGCGTGAGTCGCCTGCCGGCTCCAGGCCATTATCGATCTGCTTGTCAAAGTACAACACGAAGCCGGAAACAAATCCAACCTCGGGCGCGGCAGTCAGGCGACCGATCTGCATCTGCAGTTTGTTGGCCGGCCACAGATCGTCACAATCCAGAAACGTGATCACATCGCCGGTTGCCCGCTTCAAACCCACATTGCGGGCAGGACCGGGCCCTTTTTGTGGTCCTTCATGAATAATGATTGAACTGTCTGCACTGGCCAGCCTGGAAACGATGTTTGCAGTGGCATCTGTAGAGCCGTCATTGATCACATGAATTTCGGCCACCGGAACCGACTGCGTCTGAATCGACTTTATCGCATCTGCTATAAACAATTCACCGTTGCGCACCGGTATGATGACACTGACACTTGGATTGGCGCTCATGAATTGTCCTGTTGCTGCAGGAATGCCTGAAGTACACTAAGACCCTCCAGAGGATTGGTCCCGACAAGAAGCTTGTAAGTGGGTAATGCCCTGGCAAGCAAGCTGCAATGTTTCAGTGTTTCCGGCATGGCAGTGCGCAGTATGTTCATTGTCGACGGTGCGAGTGCCGCAACTGCATCAACCTTGGACAGGGTTTCGATGTGACTGGTTTCAGCCCCTGTCAGGCGAAGCGAAAAAACGGCGTCGATCGGGAGCCTCGACACAAAATTCGGTCCTGCTGCCCCGGATACCGGAATGAGCGCCTTTTCGCCCTTTTTCCGGCTCCGGTTGGTGGCCATGGCGACCTGGTCGGCAAACATGTCCTCCGCCATCCCGGTCAGCTTCATGACATCAAATATCGGAAAGCTCGTCACCTTTGGCGGCATGCTCACGAGCACAAAATCATCGCCTGTTGTCTGCCAGCCACACGAAATTGCTGCCGCTGTCATGGTCGACTTGCCGCTGCCGCCTGCGCCTGTCAGCATGATGCCCCGCTGGTCCCGGCCGATGACTGCGCCATGGATCATGGCGACATCCGATTTGAGGCATGCCCAATGGATGAAATGCCGCAAAGGCGAACCAAACTCCCAATACGGCAAACTTTCCACGCTATTCAACCAGTAAAGACCGGTCATCGACGCAAGGTCAAACAGATGCCATATCCCGCGCCCATCGTCTGACGACAGTGCCAGACCGTCTTCCGGCCGCCAGCAAATGCGTTGATGATCCTGTATGGTCTCATCCGGGAAGGGCCAGTGGTCAGGTGGCGCTGCAAGGCCGGTTTGATCGGACACCAGTACATATACCACCGCGTCCGGCATCTCGTCATCGTCAGGGTGTTCGGCGTGTTCTATTACCGGGCACACAACATCTTGCGCATGACCTGCTATAAAACGGACCGTGAGCCTGACATGGCCAAACTGAAAAACCCGCTGCTTGCCGCCCAGCCTGGACCACAGCTTCTGGGCACGCAAAATGCTGGTTCGCAAAAAATCTTCGATTGAGCGCGCTTCAACAGTCATCTCCCGGTCCCTCGCCGTCAAGAACTCGTCAGGCTATCAATTCTCCGGACGTCGAACAGGCCAACCGTGGTCAGGATCAGCATCGTGTACCGGATCAAGCATGATGAGTTCCTGCAGATCACTATGCACTTCCAGACTGGGCGCTACGAAAGGCGTCATCTCTTCCCCGCTCATGTCGGCGACCATGTCGGCACCGTCAATCTCGAGCAGAAGATTCTCGTCATCCAGAATTTTGACAAAACCCTCGACCATCTGGCGGATATCGTGATCACCAGGCAAATAGCGCTGATTCAGTTCCTGAACAATTTCGTCAACCGATCTTGGCCG
>CAYRLR010000150.1:0-6346 GCA_964424975.1 uncultured Anderseniella sp. | reverse complement strand
TTGCGGGCATAACCGTCCTTGACACGGACAGTCTCGCCCATGGCGCCGAGTTTTTCGACACGTTCCAGTAGAATGACTTGCATGATATTTACTCCTTGATGGGTTGTCTTGTTTGGATGTTGGAATGAAAAATTGGCAGCCTCAATCGGGCGGTTTGTTTCGTTTGCGGATGTTGAAGCTTTGATCGAACATGCCGAGCATGATCAGTGGTACAATTGCGACTGCGGACAAAAACAGCATGGACAGGTAGAACAGCCCGAGCAGCAAGCTACGCATCGGATGGTTTTCGAGCAGCCCGTGCATCACCGCCAGCCCCAAAATGGCGTAGGCCAGCATCAAGGCTGATGTGAATACCCATGCAAATGCGCCCAGCGTACCGGGCAGCAAGGTTGCCGCTGCACACCCCGACAATACCCAGATCGTCCAGCGCGGAAAGGCCAGCTGGCCGAATGGTGCCCACGGCCTCAATCCATTTCCGGTTTTACGAAGTACGCTGCCTGCCAGGTACATGTTCACCATGGTGGAAATGCACCATACGATGCTCAGTGCGGCGGGCAGCATCTGGACAAAAAACGAGCGTATCTGTTCAATTTGCTCAGGCGTCGGCGAGTTGGGCCGTTTGGCCATTTCATCGAAAAGTGGTTGTAAAACCTGTCCGGCCGAGGCGCGGAAAGTGTCGACATCAGGACCCAGTGCGAGAATGACAAACACACTCAAGGCCGCGCTGGCGATAGCAGTCCATACGACGAGGCGGCCTTCGGGATACCAGACAGTGCCGGTGTCGGAAACTTCGCCTTCATCGGACGGGGCCGCCGAAGCGGGCCTGTTTTGCAGAGCCAGGTGACTTAACACCACAGGCGCAATACCGGCGCTCAGTGCAACAAAGAACGCAGCCTTCCAGCCAAATACGATCAGGTAGCCGATGACCATGACCAACGCGCCAAGCGCTGCGGTTATGGCTCCCCAGCCCAGGCCGGCAACAAAAAGTGGAAAAGATGCAAGATAGATCAGCAAAAGACCGATCGCATTGCCTGAGCTGCCGCCTGCGTGCAGCAAGCCAGCTGTCAGTCCGGCGATAACGCCTATTACGATCCAGTTGTTGAACATCTGGGCTGTCCCGCATCTTGCGATGGGTTAGAGGCAGATACAAAAGCCTGCCCCAACCGGTTAATACCGAGTTGGCCCCTGATCACGCTGAATTGCCTGATCAGGGAAATATTTGTGTCTTATTTCACGACGTAGGGCAGCAGGCCCAGGAACCGTGCGCGCTTGATGGCCTTGGCCAGTTCACGCTGCCGCTTGGCAGATACTGCCGTAATGCGGCTGGGCACGATCTTGCCGCGCTCTGAAATATAGCGCGACAGAAGCCGTGAGTCCTTGTAGTCGATCTTCGGCGCATTATCGCCCGTGAACGGGCAGCTCTTGCGGCGACGGAAGAATGGTCTGCGTGCACCTGACATTAGCTCTTTCCTTCTGCGCTGGAGGTTTCCTCACGAGGTGGACGCGGGGTACGAGGGCCCCTGTCGCCACGATCACCGCGGTCGCCACCGGGACGATCACTGCGCTCACGGCTGGGGCGCATCTGGACGGACGGCTCTTCTTCGTGCTCTTCAACACGAATGGTCATGAAGCGAATGACGTCTTCATTAAGCCCCATCTGGCGTTCCATTTCAGCAACTGCCGGTGCAGGTGCGTCAAGGTTCATCAGCGCATAATGAGCTTTGCGATTCTTGCGAATACGGTAGGTAAGGGGTTTCAGACCCCAGTATTCAGAGCGTCCGATTGAGCCGCCATTATCAGTGATAATGGTCTTGAACTGTTCTGTAAGTGCATCCATCTGCGCGGTGGAAATATCCTGACGCGCCATGAACACATGCTCGTACAATGGCATGGTTAAAGCCTTTCTTTTGATCCAAAGTCTTGTTCTTAAACAAACTTTCCGGCGCATAGCCTCCCCCGAGCCCATCGGAAAGAAAGGCTCGAGATACCGGTTCCTCGAAAGAGCAGGGACACGGGAAGCCAGGCTTTCTAGCCCTGTCATGTCCAGGTAACGAACACGACCTTCCGTTCAGCCCCCGACCGGAAAACCGCTCAAGAACGGGCGGGTTATACGGTAATTTGGGCAGTTTGCAAGCTCAAACAGGTGCGCGGTTTGGTCATGGAGCAGGCGTTCTGCCCTCAAGCACCGTTGCCATCTTGGCTGTATCGATGTTGCCGCCGCACAATATCACGCCAACCCGCTTGCCGCGGATGATATCGCGCTGGGCGATCAAACCCGCAAGCGGCGCAGCACCGGCGCCTTCGGCCCCGTTATGCGTGGTCCGGTAATACAGCCTGATCGCGTCAGCCACCTGGTCATCCGACACTTCGACAAATCCGTCGACGCCCTTTGATATGATGTCGAGTGCGTCCGGGTGAGGCACCCGCACTGCCAGGCCATCGGCAAATGTGTTGGCCGAATTGGTTTCAACCGGCCGGCCGGCTTCAACCGACAACCTGTAGCAATTGGCATTTTCGGATACCACAGCGATGACCCTGGTCTTCAGGCCCAGATGATCGCGCGCCGAGATCACGCCGCAACAGCCAGAGCCCATGCCGATCGGCACATAGACGGCATCCAGTTCGCCGGCGGCTTCAAACAGTTCATGCGCATACGATGACACGCCCAGCACCAGTTCGCGATGAAACGAGGGCACCATGTCGAGTCCGCGATCCTGCGCTATTTGCATGCAGCTTACCCGGGCCTCGTCAAAGTCCTGCCCGGTTTCGATCAGCTCTGCGCCAAGCGCCTTGATGGCGGCATTCTTTTCGACCGAGTTGCCTCGCGGCACCACGATGGTGGCCTTCACGCCATTGCGTGATGCTGCGTAGGGAATCGACTGGCCGTGGTTGCCTCGTGTCGCGGTGATCACGCCATTGGTTTCGCCGCGCTCGACGCGCTTGCGCATATGAACCAGTCCGCCGCGCACCTTGAAGGCCCCGGTCGGCGTATGGTTTTCGTGCTTGACCCAGGTTTCAATACCCAGTTCGGCCTGCAACAGCGGCCACGCGTACTGAGGGGTGGGCGGCATCGCCTCGTGGATGATGGCGCGTGCGTCTGCTATTTCTTGTGCTGTAAACATGGTCGGGGACGCTGGCACAAGCCTGCCTGCTTGACAATACATAGCTGGCCATGCTGCAAGCCCGCTACATCTTGTTCACAGTGTTACTTCTTTTGGCCGTATCTTTCTGGAGACTGCAGACATGACAGTTGCGTTCACATTCCCGGGGCAGGGATCGCAGGTAGTGGGCATGGGCCAGGAACTTGCAGAGGCGTATCCTGCTGCTCGTTCGGTCTTTGATGAAGTCGACGATGCGCTGGGCGAAAAGCTGTCTGCCGTCATGTGGGAAGGTCCTGCCGAAACACTGACGCTGACCCGGAATGCCCAACCGGCCCTGATGGCGGTTTCCATGGCCGTCATTGCCGTACTGGAACAGGAGTTCGGCATCACTGTTGCCGGCAAGGCGGGCTATGTGGCCGGTCATTCGCTGGGGGAGTATTCGGCGCTGGCGGCAGCGGGAACGTTTTCCCTGGCGGATACGGCGCGACTGCTGCGCACTCGTGGCGAAGCCATGCAGGCAGCGACGCCGGTCGGCACAGGCGCCATGGCCGCCTTGCTGGGGCTTGATTTTGAAGCCGCTGTGAAGGTGGCAGAAGAAGCAGCCCAGGGTGAAGTCTGCCAGGCTGCCAATGACAATGCGCCGGGACAGGTTGTGGTGTCCGGTTCGAAGGCCGCTGTTGAACGCGCTGTCGATATCGCCAAGCAGCATGGTGCCAGGCGTGCGATGCTGTTGCCGGTATCTGCCCCGTTCCATTGTGCGCTGATGCAGCCTGCTGCCGACGTCATGGCTGGCGCGCTTGCGGGCGTAGAAATGACCGCGCCGTCAGTGCCGCTGGTCGCCAACGTTGTGGCCAGCGCCGTCAGCGATCCAGGCCAGATACGATCCAATCTAGTTGCCCAGGTAACCGGCACGGTTCGGTGGCGTGAATCTGTTGCCTGGATGGTTGCCAATGGAGTTACCAGTTTTGTTGAAGTCGGCACCGGCAAGATATTGACCGGCATGGCCAGGCGCATGGCACCTGATGCATCCTGCATGGCCACCATGTCGGCCGCAGACATCGAGGCTGTTGCGCATAGTCTGAACAGCTGAACCCTGTTGCAAAAACCGTTCGCCGCATCAATCAGGAGAAATGACCATGTTTGACCTTACCGGCAAGAAGGCCCTTGTGACCGGCGCCACCGGTGGAATTGGCGCTGCCATCGCAAAGGCTCTGCATGCAAACGGAGCTATTGTGGCGCTGTCCGGCACCCGCGCCGGTGTGCTGGAAGAAGTCAGGTCAGGGCTGGGCGAGCGCGCTTATGCGGTTACCTGCAATCTGTCTGATCCCGATGACATCGAGAAGCTGATCCCGGCAGCCCAGGACGCCATGGATGGCCTGGACATTCTGGTCAACAATGCCGGCATCACCCGCGATAACCTGGCCATGCGGATGAAGGATGAAGACTGGCAGGCTGTGCTGGACGTCAATCTGACGGCTGCCTTCACGCTGACCCGGAACTGCATGCGCACCATGATGAAACAGCGGTGGGGCAGGGTGATCAATATTACATCGATTGTCGGGGTAACCGGCAATGCCGGCCAGGCAAACTATGCTGCCTCGAAGGCCGGCCTGATCGGTATGTCAAAGTCATTCGCCCAAGAGGTCGCCTCGCGCAACATCACGATCAACTGCATTGCGCCGGGATTCATTGCAACGCCCATGACGGATGAACTCAACGAAAAGCAGAGGGCGGCGATTTTGGCCTCGGTGCCTGCCGGGCGTCTGGGGCATGTGGACGAAATCGGTGCCGGAGTGGCCTACCTGGCCAGTGAAGAAGCCGCCTATATCACAGGTCAGACCTTGCACATAAATGGCGGCATGGCCATGTTGTGATCTGCTGTGCAGGTCGTCCACAACCTTGCATTGTTTCGGTTTTCGGGCTTGGAGTAGCGGGTAAATGTGTGATAATAGGCGCGGTGTAGATGTGGGAATGTTCCGCTTTGTTGGTTGAAAGAACCGTGTAAACAAAGGCTTACCCACTGGAGATTTTTCTGAACCGGATTCGGTTCCCGCGAGGTGCGGGCAGTCCCGAACGCCGGATCAACTTAACGAGGGTTATATTGAAATGAGTGATGTTGCTGATCGAGTCAAAAAGATTGTCGTTGAGCACCTCGGCGTAAGCGCTGACAAAGTGGTAAAAGAGGCCAGCTTTATTGATGATCTCGGCGCAGACAGCCTTGATACCGTTGAGTTGGTAATGGCGTTTGAGGAAGAGTTCGGAATTGAGATTCCTGATGACGCAGCTGAAACCATTCAGACAGTTGGCGATGCTGTAGGTTTCATCGAGAAGAACGCAGCCTGATTTTAGTCAGGTCATGCCGTATGCCTGTTAGCGGCGCTCGGCACCAGTTACGAGTTTGAGTGCGGTGGCAGTGCAAAACATTGCCGCCGTATTTGTTGAATGCCGGTCACAGGCATTGTCTTTGTCTGGAGCAATGTGTGTTCATGTGAATGAAGATTGCCAAGGCAGTTAAAATAACGATCATCCTGATCCAGGGAGTGTTTTCATGCGCAGAGTCGTAGTCACAGGTATTGGCATGGTGTCGCCGGTCGGCGCCAATGTGGATGACAGTTGGGCCAATCTTCTGGCCGGAAAGTCCGGAGCGGCCCGCGTGACCCGCATGGACGTGTCCAACATGGCCTGCCAGGTCGGTTGCGAAGTGAAAACCGGTGACGGCACCAACGGTACATTCAACTGTGACGACTGGATGGAGCCGAAAGAGCAACGCCGCTACGACACGTTCATCAAGTACGGGCTTGCTGCTGCGAAAATGGCTGTCCGGGATTCCGGCTGGGAACCGAAGACCGACGAAGAGGGCTGGCGTACCGGGGTCATGATCGGATCCGGCGTTGGCGGCTTGCCATTGATTGAGGCGACAAGCAATCTGTTGGCAGAAAAAGGCCCGCGCCGGGTCAGCCCGTTCTTTATCCCGGGCTCTCTGATCAACCTGGTTTCCGGTTTGGTATCGATCGAGTTCGGTTTCAAGGGCCCCAACCACGCCGTTGTTACAGCATGTTCGTCAGGATCACATGCCATTGGGGATGCTGCTCGGATCGTGGCGCTCGACGATGCCGACGTGATGATCGCAGGCGGCGCAGAGGCGGCCATCTGCCCTATTGGTTATGCAGGTTTTCTGGCTTGCAAGGCCCTTTCGACCCATTTCAACGACACGCCCGAGAAGGCATCACGTCCTTATGACAGGG
>CAYRLR010000149.1:0-6363 GCA_964424975.1 uncultured Anderseniella sp. | reverse complement strand
ACCAGTAAAGACAACGGCCAGAGCGAAGCGAGGAAAGCTGTTGGACCAGTAAAGAAAACCGCCTGGGCGGGAAACCTCAAGGATTCACACGTCTCACCCGACGCTCTAAACGCCTTCGACGATGACAATATCGGCGTCACCGGCCCCTATGCGCCTGGCACGGGCTGCCTGGTATTCGTCGCTGTTGAAGCAGTCGATCGCATCCTGGTAGCTGTCGAATTCAATCACCACGTTGCGGGCCTTGCCGGTGCCTTCCATCTGCGTGTGCTGACCGCCACGGGCAAGCATGCGGGCCTTGTATTTCGCAAAGGCCTCAGGCGCTGCATCTGCATAGTGCTTGTACTGGTCAGGGTCGCTGACGGTGACATGTGCAATCCAGTATCCCTTGGCCATTCAGGCGTCTCCTTGGGCAGTTAAGCTGTTGTATGCATTAAAGCGTGCTGCAGTTCTTCAACTGCCGAAACTGTCCCAGAATGAGCGCGCCTTGGTAAAAAAGCCTGCAGACTGCGGAGAATTGTCCTTGGCCTGGCCTTCGAAATCACGCAGCAGTTCTTTCTGCTTGCGGGTCAGGTTGACCGGCGTTTCGACGCTGACCTGGATATACATGTCGCCACGCTGGCTGGAGCGCAACACCGGCATGCCCTTGCCCTTGAGGCGGAATTGCTTGCCGCCCTGGGTGCCTTCGGGAACCGTCACGCGCGCCTTCTTGCCATCAATGGTCGGCACTTCGATTTCTCCGCCAAGTGCTGCGGATGTCATGGAAATCGGCACCCGCGAGAACAGGTCGGCGCCATCGCGCTGGAAGAACTCATGCTGCTTGATGGACAGGAAAATGTAGAGATCACCCGCAGGTCCGCCACGCACACCGCTTTCGCCTTCATTGGCAAGTCGAATACGCGTGCCGTCTTCGACCCCGGCCGGAATGTTGACCGACAGCGTGCGTTCTTTCTGAACCCGGCCCTGGCCGGAACACTCGGTACATGGATCGGCTATCACGGTTCCCCGGCCCTGGCATGTCGGACAGGCGCGCTCAACCGTGAAGAAACCGGATGATGATCGTACCGCGCCTTGACCGTTACAGGTCGAACAGGTGCTGGGACTGGTGCCGGGTTTTGCGCCGCTGCCGGAGCAGGTCTCGCAGGAAACAGACGTCGGCACCCGTATCTGTGCCGACTTGCCCGCATAGGCATCGGTCAGCGTAATTTCCATATCATAGCGCAGGTCCGAGCCACGCGCCGCGCCGTTGCCGCGCCCGCCCGGGCGCCGGCCACCACCACCGCCCATGAACTCGCCGAACAGGTCTTCGAAAATATCGGACATGGAGGATGAGAATTCAGGGCCGAAGCCTGCGCCGCCCGGACCGCCGCGACCATCCTCGAAAGCGGCGTGGCCAAAGCGGTCATAGGCGGCCCGCTTCTGCGGTTCCTTCAGGACCTCGTAGGCCTCGCTGATTTCCTTGAATTTGTGCTCTGCTGAACCGTCATCCGGATTGGCGTCGGGATGATACTGCTTCGCCATTTTGCGAAAGGCGCTTTTCAGTTCCTTGTCATCGGCAGTTTTGCCGACGCCCAGTACCTCGTAGTAATCTCGTTTCGCCATTTTGTACTCAGCCTGCTTGCTGCTTGCCATGAAGACCAATGCGGGTATGTGTTGGTAAGGTAACCACCGCTTGTCAGCTAGAAACACACTCTGGAGCCAAACCGGGCTCCAGAGTGCTTAACGATGACAATAACGCCTCAAGACGCCTTCTTGTCGTCTTCGTCGTCCTGGACTTCTTCAAAGTCCGCATCGACGATGTCTTCTTCCGGCGAACCGCCTGCATCACTTTCAGCGTCACCTTCCGCAGCAGCCTCGCTTTGAGCCTGGTACATGGCTTCGCCAAGCTTCATGGCAGCTTGTGACAGCGTGTTGGTCTTGGTCTGGATCTCTTCGGCATTGTCGCCTTCCAGCGCTGCCTTGAGATCATCGATGGCTGCGGTCACGGCAGACTTGTCAGCGTCCGAGATCTTGTCGCCATGTTCTGACATGGATTTCTCGGTCGAGTGGATCAGGGCTTCGCCATGGTTCTTGGCTTCCACCATCTCCTTGTTCTTCTTGTCTTCTTCTGCGTGACTTTCGGCATCCTTGACCATTTGATCGACTTCGTCGTCCGACAGACCACCAGATGCCTGGATGCGGATCTGCTGTTCCTTGCCGGTCGCCTTGTCCTTGGCCGACACATTGACGATGCCGTTGGCATCGATGTCGAACGTGACCTCGATCTGCGGCACGCCGCGCGGCGCGGTTGGAATGCCCATAAGGTCGAAATTGCCCAGCATCTTGTTGTGCTGCGCCATTTCGCGTTCACCCTGGAACACCCGGATGGTCACCGCGGTCTGGTTGTCGTCGGCGGTGGAGAACACCTGGCTCTTCTTGGTCGGGATCGTCGTGTTGCGGTCAATCAGCCGGGTGAATACACCGCCCAGCGTTTCGATACCCAGCGACAGTGGCGTGACGTCGAGAAGCAATACGTCCTTGACTTCGCCCTGCAGCACGCCTGCCTGGATGGCAGCACCGATGGCCACGACCTCGTCCGGGTTAACACCCTTGTGAGGCTCCTTGCCGAAGAACGTCTTGACGGTCTCGATTACCTTCGGCATGCGGGTCATGCCGCCGACAAGCACTACTTCGTCAATATCGGATGCCTTGAGACCGGCATCCTTGAGGGCTGCCTTGCATGGCTCGACTGTCCGCTGGATGAGGTCATCCACCAGTGATTCCAGCTTGGCACGGGTCAACTTCAACGCCAGGTGCTTGGGACCGGATGCATCTGCGGTGATGAACGGCAGGTTGACTTCGGTCTGGGTACCGGATGAAAGCTCGATCTTGGCCTTTTCAGCGGCTTCCTTCAGGCGTTGCAGGGCAAGCTTGTCGGAACGCAGATCAATGCTGGTTTCCTTTTTGAACTCGTCGGCGAGATAATCGACGAGGCGCATGTCGAAGTCTTCACCGCCAAGGAACGTGTCACCATTGGTGGACTTCACTTCGAACACGCCGTCACCGATTTCCAGGATGGATACGTCGAACGTGCCGCCGCCAAGGTCATACACGGCGATGATGCCGGCATCCTTCTTGTCCAGGCCATAGGCAAGGGCGGCAGCAGTTGGTTCGTTGATGATGCGCAGGACTTCAAGGCCGGCGATCTTGCCTGCATCCTTGGTGGCCTGACGCTGGCTGTCATTGAAGTAGGCCGGAACCGTGATAACCGCCTGGGTCACCGTCTCGCCCAGATGGCGCTCAGCGGTTTCCTTCATTTTCTGAAGCGTCATGGCGGAAATCTGCGAGGGCGCAAATTTCTTGCCCATGGATTCAACCCACGCATCGCCATTGTCAGCCTTGACGATATTGTAGGGAACCAGCTTCTTGTCCTTTTCGACCATCGGGTCATCCCAGCGCCGTCCGATCAGGCGCTTGATGGCGAAGAATGTGTTTTCAGGATTTGTGACACCCTGGCGCTTGGCCGGCTGGCCTACAAGCGTCTCGTCGTCGCCCGTGAAGGCAACGATGGAAGGTGTGGTACGCGCACCTTCAGCATTCTCGACTACTTTCGGGCTTCCGCCCTCCATGACCGCTACGCACGAATTCGTGGTTCCAAGGTCAATTCCGATTACCTTACCCATTTTGCCCTCCATTAGGCCGTCTGTTGCCATGCCCTTTATAAGTGGCGCATGGGTGTCCGATCTTGCCGGTAACAGACTCCAGTTGCTTCTGACAGTCCGGACGTCGCCAGCCTTGCGGCAATCACGGCGTTACGTTCGGTGTTCGACTCGCTATATAGGGAGGCTTGGCGCAGGCATCAAGACAGTGTTGTAACAAGATGCAAATTGACGGGTTTCAAATATATCCGGGTTATCTCGACCGGGAGGCGCAAGTGGTGCTGGTTTCGCTCCTGCGCGACCTGGTCGCCACGTGTCCGTTCTACACACCATGCATGCCGCGATCGGGAAAACCGATGTCTGTGCAAATGACAAATCTGGGAAAACTGGGCTGGGTCGCCGACAAGACCGGCTATCGCTATCAGGCCCGGCATCCTGAAACCGGCGCACCCTGGCCGGCCATACCGCCACAACTGCTCGACGTGTGGCAAACCCTGGCACACTACCCGCATCCGCCGGAGGCCTGTCTGGTTAACCACTATACCGGAAAAGCCCGCATGGGATTGCACCAGGACGCGGACGAGATGAATTTCGATGCACCGGTTGTATCGGTGTCGCTGGGCGACACGGCGGTATTCAGGGTCGGCGGCAGTGCACGAAACGACCCGACACGGTCATTCAGACTGCAATCGGGCGACGTGCTTGTGATGGGCGGGCCTGCCCGGATGAATTTTCACGGTGTGGACAGGGTGTTGCCTGCCACATCCACTCTTCTGAATGGCGGCGGCAGGCTGAACCTCACCCTCAGAAGAGTGAATTTGCCGCAGGATCAGTGAGACCTGGCCCTACTTTGCGTCGTCGCTGTTTTCCCTGGCGGGCGCGGCCTGCTTGGCGATGCCGACTAGTGCCGGGCGCAAAATCCGTTCGCCAATCTTGAATCCGGTCTGGACCACCTGGACAACGGTGCCGTTGGGCTTGTCCGAACCGGGGACTTCAAACATTGCCTGGTGATAGTGCGGGTCAAACTTCTCATCCATCGGATTGACTTCGACAATGCCGTGTTTCTGGAAGGAATTCAGCAGTTCGCGACGGGTCAGTTCAATGCCTTCAATGAGGTTGCGTGTTGCCTCGTCGGCATTTTTACGTGCCTCGTCAGGCATCATTTCCAGCGCCTTGCCCATGCTGTCGCTGACCGACAGCAGATCACGCGCAAAATTTGTCGCGGCATAAAGTGTCGCTTCGGCCTTTTCGCGCTCGGCGCGTTTACGCAGATTCTCGGTGTCGGCCATGGCGCGCAGCAGACGGTCTTTCAGGTCGGCGTTCTCGGTCGCCAGCTCTTCATAGGTGTCCATCCCGAAGGCGTCTTCGCCTGCGTCACCGTCAAGCAACGCGTCAGCAGCAGCTTCGAGCTGCTCCTCGGTCAGCGCGTCTTCGGGCGTATTGTCGTTTTCAGGTACAGACTTGTTATCGGTCATGGCAATCGATCCGCAAATTCGTGAATGTTTTGATTTGTGCAACGCATATCAGCTTTCCGGCGCCAAGAATCAAGAGATGAGGCGACCGATTGCCTGCGCTGTATAGTCCACCATGGGAACAATCCGCGAATAATTCAGCCGGGTCGGTCCGACAACCCCCAGCACGCCAATGATATTGTCCTTGGCATCATGGTAGGGCGCGACCACCAGCGACGACCCTGACAGGGAAAACAGCTTGGTTTCCGAGCCGATGAAGATCCGCACGCCCTCACCACCTTCGGCAAGGCCCAGCAGGTTCATCACCTCTTTCTTGTTCTCAAGGTCGTCGAACAGTTTTCGGATACGGTCGATATCATCGACATGGGCAGCCTCGTCAATCAGGTGGGACCGGCCCCGCACGATCAGCGATCGTTTGCCGTTGCCGTCATCGTCCGACCAGACCGCGAGGCCTGCCTCGATGACCCGGGCCGCCAGCGTATCCAGTTCCTGCTCAACGAGTTGCAGCTGGCCTCCCAGTTGCTCCTTGAGTTCGCCGATCGACAGGCCCTGGCAGCGGCTGTTCAGATAATTGCTGACTTCCGTCAGCGTTGAGGCAGGCAGCCCGCGCGGTATTTCAATGGTGCGGTTTTCAACGCTGCCGTCTTCTGAAACAATGATGACCAGTGCCTTGGACGCGCTGATACTGACAAATTCGATATGCCTCATCCGGGTATTGGCCTTGGACGACAGCACCAGCCCGGCGCAAGATGACAGCCCCGACAGCAGGTTGGTGGCGTCGGCCAGAATGTCGTCGGTGGTCTTTTCCCGGTTGAGGCCTGCAATCTGCGCATCTATCTGTGCCCGCTCTGTAGACGTCAGCCGGCCCACTTCCATCAGGGCGTCGACAAAAAACCGCAAGCCGGTTTCCGTCGGCATGCGCCCGGCGCTGGTATGGGGAGAGTAGACCAGCCCGGCCTGTTCGAGGTCCGACATCACATTGCGGATGGACGCCGGCGACAGGCCAACCGGCAGGTGACGCGAAATCGTACGTGATCCAACCGGCCCGCCGGTTTCCAGAAACGTCTCGACAAGGCGCCGGAATATATCGCGCGAACGCGTGTCCAGCACGCTGAGTTCACTCAAACGATCATCAATGGATTTCATGACTCTCCGGTTTTTGGCTAACTGACTACAGATGGCAGCTTCTGCTACTGGAACTTAGGTGCGACCTCAGGCAGCGTCAATCGGCACTGCTTGGCGTTGCGAAAATCTCT
>CAYRLR010000148.1:0-6367 GCA_964424975.1 uncultured Anderseniella sp. | reverse complement strand
CTGGTATTTTCTTCTGTTCTGGGAAGCTCCTCGTCAAAGTCCACCTCAACCTTGAACAGGTCGGCAAAATCGGGGTCCAGAGAGTTGAGCAGATAATACAGAATACGCTCTCCGATCAGGACAACCTTCAACTTGAGCGGAATCGGCTCGGGTTCCAGCGACACTGTCGTGACCAGGCTGAGTTGCTCTGCGGCGGAAGCAATTGTGATAGTTTCGCTGCGTAATGACCGCTTCAGTGCCTCCCAGCAGAACATTTCGCTGAGCACCTTGCGTGCGTCCAGCACCAGGTAACCGCCATTGGCCAGATGCAGTGCACCAGGCCGGATCATGGTGAAATCGGTCACCAGGGCGCCGAATTGCGAGACGTGCTCGACCCGCCCAACCACATTGGCAAGCGTCGGGTGATCCTCGGTGACAAGCGGTGCACCTTTGTGGTCTCCATCACCATCATTTGCGACCATCACGTTGACCAGATAGCGATTGAACCTGGGATCTGGGCCTTGAGATGAAAAAGCCTCCGGAAACGGACTGGTGTTTTCCCCATCCGGTCTTTCCAGGAACATTTCAGCACGTTCAACGATGTCCTTTCGAACTTCCGACAGGCGGTGTTGAATTTCTGCATTGCCTGAGAACTTGCCGGCGACCGCCTTGATTGACGTATCCACCACGGTATCGGCAAGCTCGGCGTTCAGATGCCTGACCCGGTCGCGATGTTCCTTCTGCAATACCGGCAGACGTTCAAGAACCGCTTGCAGGTCGTCCTGCAGGTCAGCAATTCGATTTTCGATTGCTTCGCGCTGTTCACTTGGCAATGCATTGAACTCTTCAGGCGGTACGATCTTTCCATCCGAGGTCGGCACCAGGCCGAAGCCCATGGGGGTCCGCAATATGGCAACGTCATGAGCTTCTGCCTTTTTGCGCAAGCCTTCGAAAGCCTGCTCCTGAAGCTCTTCAAACTCGGCATCAATGGCGTGGTGTTTCTCGCGATAGTCGTCGGATTGAAACAGCTCCGGGACCGCCACTCTCAGGTCATCGACCATTTCCTTCATGGCGTCACGAAACCGCAGTGCGGTGCCCGCAGGCAGGCGCATTGCCTGCGGTTTGTGAGCGGTTGAAAAATTGTGAACGTAAACCCAGTCATAAGGAGCCGGTTCAGCGGCGGCCTTTGTCTTCAGATATGACAGGATTGCCGTATGCCGACCGGTACCTTGCGGCCCGAGCGCAAACAGATTGAATCCGGGATGGTCTATGGAACTGCCGAACCGGATGGCTTCCAGGGCACGTTCCTGACCAATCAGGCTGTCAATCGGCTCAAGGTCGTTGGTGGACTTGAAGCCAAGCAGTCGCGAGGCAGTCTCAACTCGAAGCAACGAAGGTTTCAGGGGCGATACGCTTGCCATCAAGGGTGTCTCTCTTTTTCAAGGGCGTTGCTGCTGCGGGCAAGGTACGCCCTGCTCCCCAACCGCAACATGATCTGCATCAAGCAGCAGCCAACCGGTCCTCGCGGTCTGTGAAGTCGGATGGGGCTGTGAGCAAAATTGCGGCACCGCACAGCACTAGCCCCAATAAACTGATGCAGGCACGGGCGCTTTCCAACCCGGCAAGTCAGACAGGGATATCGTGCAATTGAACACCTCCGGCACAATACCGGCCAACGATCCGGTAGGCACCGGTTTCCTCTTCGCTATTGCTGACCTGCACAAAGACGATGCATTGGCCGGCATCAAGGTGATCTTGCACTGCCCCGGATAAACCGCGATCCATCCAGGCTTCAAAATGCCTCACCAGATCCGGCGTCAAGCGCCCGTCGCAAGGGTTCGGCTTCGCCTCAGGTGAAGGTTGGGACTGATTTTGATTGATCAGCCGCACCCGCTTGTCTGCGGTTTTGCCCAACGCAGCCGGCACAATGTTGCAGACGCCAGCAGCAACAACGTCACCAGGTAGCAACACGAACAGGTTCGGGACAGCAGGCAGCCTCGTCAATAACTCGCTGAGGCAGGCATTGGAGGCATCTCCAACCTCCACTGCACCAACAGTTACCCTTGATTTCCGATACTCGCCCATATCACCTCCGGACGCACTGGCAGCAGCATTGCCAGAGAGGTTTTCAGAATTTACCGGTGTCACGGTCCGCAGTTTGCTCGAGTGCGATCATGTCCGGGATTACCATCAGTGACGTCTCGGGCATCTCAACAACACCGGCAACTCTGAGCTTGGTCAGTGAACGGCTCACGGTCTCGATAGTCAGGCCGAGATAATCAGCGATGTCCGTCCGATTCATTTGCAACTTGAACGAGGTCGACAACGCATCTTTACCGGCATGCCGTCTGGCAAGCGCCAGAATGAAAGATGCCACCTTTTCCATGGCGCATTTGCGGCCGAGCAGCACAAAGTGGGATTCCATCCTGGCCAGTTGATTGGTCGCCACCGACAACAGCTTTGTCGCCATTTCCGGGCGATTCTGAATTTCGCGCATCAGCATGCTACGCGGAATACTGCGAACCTGCGCAGGTCCCGTAGCGCTGCAGTTGCTATGGTGCAAACCGTCATGGCTCAATCCGATCACGTCACCTGGATGATAGAAAGAAGTGACCTGACGCCGTCCATCCGGCAAATAGTTGTGACACGCGATCACACCCTCGGTAACCTCGTAGATGAAATCTGCATCATCACCTTCAAGAAACAGGTTCTCATGAGCCGCCAGCTTCAATATGGACTGGCCGTTAACCGGGATATTCGCCCAGGCAAACTTTGCAGTAGTAGCAACAGTGTCGTCCCGTCTGGCTGTCAAGGTACTCATCGCGGCTTCTCCAGTTGATGTTGCGTCCCATCCATGACAAGAGATTAGCCGTGCGATGTAACGTCGTGATCACCGCGCTGTATCGTTATGTATCAGATTGTAACCGCACGCTTGACACATAGGCCACACACTCTGCTTTCTATGTTTTCCTATGCACAACTCCAGTCGGACAGTTAAGCTGCACCATGGCCACGTCTCAATCAGGCACCCATATTCTGATCATCGACGATGATGAGAAAATTCGCCTTCTGCTGCGCCGATGCCTGGAACCGGAAGGTTTCCAGGTCAGCGAGGCAGCAACTAGCGATGAGGCATTGAATTGCCTGTCCGGCCATCCGGTTGGCCTGGTGACGCTCGATCTCAATCTCGGCAAGGATGATGGCCTTGTGCTGGCCCGCGAAATCCGCAGCCGCAGTGAAGTCCCCATCATCATGGTCACCGGCAAGGGCGACACTATTGACCGGGTGGTCGGCCTGGAACTTGGCGCAGACGACTATATCACCAAGCCGTTTCATGTCCGCGAACTGCTGGCCCGCGTGCGCACTGTCCTCAGACGCTCCGAAAAGGCTGAAAACGCCATGGACACGGCGGTCAGTTCCGGCAACAAGCGCTACAAATTCGATGGATGGACGGCAGACTTCGACAAGCTGGAAGTGGTCAATCCCGATGGTCAGCAGTGCGAGTTGACGACAACCGAACTGAACCTGCTTCAGGTCTTTGTTACACGGGCCAACCGGGTGCTGAGCCGTGATCACCTGATGGATGTTCTCAAGGGCAGCGAGTGGACTGCCAATGATCGCAGTATCGACAATCAGATTGCCCGGTTGCGCAAGAAAATCGAACAGGACCCCGCCAATCCGCTCTATCTCAAGACGGTACGCGGTGCCGGCTACAAGTTTACGGCCAGCGTCAAGACTGTCTGATAGGACTTATACCAAAGGAACTGATTACTGACCCATTTGACCGATTTTTCGCGCTCGCTGGCAAGGCATGCTTCGCGCCGTGGTCTGGTTGACCACAAGTGGAGCATAACGCAGTCCAGCGAGCGCGAATAACCGGCCTTTGGTGGGCCAAATCCGTCCATCTGGTGCGTTGCGGCGCTTGCGAGATGCACCACATCGCGCTACGCACCGCGCCTGCCAGAGTGAACGGATTTGACGCCATCAAATGGGTCAGTAATCAGTTCCTTTGGTATTATTGCTTTTCGAACATCTGGGCTATCGCCTGGGCGAGAGCGGACTGACGATAGGGCTTTCGCAGCAGGGTCAGGTTTTCGCTGGCGAGCTTGTCGCCATGGGTCAACTCTTCGGCATAGCCCGATGTCAGCAACACCAGTTTACCGGGCCAGTTTTTGCGCACTTGCTCGCACACATCGTAGCCACTCATGCCGCCCGGCATGACCAGGTCAGTGAAGACCAGTTGTATCTTGGGATGTACAGCCAGTAGCTCCAGGGCACGTGGTCCGTTTTCTGCTTCAACGACCTCGTATCCAAGCTGTTTCAGGCGCGAAACGGTGAGCCGTCGAACCCTGTCATCATCTTCCACCACCAGGATCAGTTCGCCTGACCCCGTCGGCAACTCGGCAACCGGGATTTCATTTGATTGCTGCCGGTGTGCGGTTGCGCCGCGCGGCAGATACAGATTGATGGTCGAGCCGACACCGACCTCGCTGTAGATCGTCAAGTTCCCGCGCGACTGCTTGGTGAACCCGTACACCATGGAAAGCCCCAGCCCGGTTCCGCGTCCGACTTCTTTTGTGGTAAAGAACGGTTCAAGCGCGCGTTGCACAACGTCCTCCTTCATACCATGGCCGGTATCGGTCACGGACAGCAGCACATAATCGCCCGGATCAATACCGATCTCATCGGCCAGGTCAGTCTCCTCGATTGCCACGTTACGTGTTTCCAGGACAAGTTTACCGCCATCCGGCATGGCATCACGCGCATTGACGGCCAGATTGACAATGGCACTCTCGAGTTGAGTTGGATCGACGATGACCGGCCAAAGTCCACTTCCCAGGTTCGAACTCAAACTGATCGTGGAGCCCAGTGTTCGCTGCAACAGGTCCGTTAATCCGATTGCCAGCTCATTCAGGTCAACGACCTTGGGTTCCAGTTGGCTGCGGCGCGCGAAAGCCAATAGCCGCTCGGTAAGCCGGGCTCCCATATCCGCAGCCTCCTGGGCTTCCCCGAGGAGATCGCGGAGGTTCTTGTCTTCCAGCCTCATCTCCATCAATTCGAGGTTGCCGGTGATGACCGTGAGAAGATTGTTGAAATCGTGAGCAACGCCACCGGTCAATTGGCCGATAGCTTCCATTTTCTGGGCTTGTTGCAGCGCCTGCTCGGCGGCCCGTCGCTCACTGAGATCGTGAATAATGCCAGTGAAGAACACTTCGCCATTCACGTTGAACTCGCTGACAGACAGGTGCATCGGAAACACCGAGCCATCCTTGCGTTGGCCCTGCACGTCACGGCCGATGCCGATGATCTTGCGTTGGCCTGTTCCCAGGTAGTTGGACAGGTACGCATCATGTTCATGACGCCACGGGTCAGGCATGAGAAACTTGACATTCTGGCCGAGAAACTCATCAACCTCGTACTGGAACAGTTTGGCAGCAGCCGGGTTGACGCTCTCGATCGAGCCGTCCTTGCGGATGGTAATGATGCCATCAACAGCAGAGTTCAGCAGCGCCTCAAGCTTGGCAACCTTTGAACCGACCGATGCGCCTGTATTCTTGTCCTGCATAACTTGCGTGCCCATCACTTCCTGTCGAGGCTCAAGTACCGTTCATGCCCTATGCAGATGTCATTGGCAATTCGTGAAACTGCGGGGCGTGTTGATGTCCAGCCATCATCCGGCCACCCTTGATCCGGTTTCGTTTGCGTTCACCAATGGAAGATTGCCGGAATATCAATGACACGCCGAAACGATTGTGACACTAATCTGTCTCACACACGGCACAGATCGCTGTTCGCAAAAGCAATTCGCCTATGAGGAACTGCAATCTTGTGTTTTTCTGCAACTGCAAGTTTTACCGTGGCCGCGGCAACCGTCATCATCGGTGTCGCACTTCTCAGGCATGTCAGATACCCGAAGGAAATTCTTGTAGCGATTGTGCCACTGCTGTTTGCACTACAGCAGACAGTCGAAGGCATGTTGTGGTTGCAATTGTCCGGCCCACCCGGCAAGGACAATGTTGCCGGCCTCACCCTGGCATTTCTGCTGTTCGCACAGGTGCTCTGGCCGGTCTATACCGCGATTGCCGTTGTTCTCGTCGAACCAGATTACCGCAAGCGTGCCATCCTTTATGCAATCGCCGTTGCCGGGATGATGCTGTCGGTTTATCTTGCGACAGGGCTGCTTGGCGATACCCAGGTCGCGCGCATACAAGGGCACAGCATCGCCTACGGCGCACGATTCAATCCACTGTCATGGCAACAGATCCCGTATATAATCTGCACCGGTCTGCCGCCGCTCATCTCGTCGCACAAGCCGATCCGGATATTCGGGATTTCTATTCTGATTGGCTTTTTCATTTCGGCATATTTTTTCGTTGCAACCTTCGTA
>CAYRLR010000147.1:0-6368 GCA_964424975.1 uncultured Anderseniella sp. | reverse complement strand
CTCCATCTCGAAACACATTTCACTGAGATTCTGGCGCCGCACTTCAGACCCACTGCGTTCAGCTCCCGCCTGATAGGCATCCGCGATCGCTGCACACAGGGACCCGGCCTTCGGGTGAGCGAGCCAGATGAAAATCCGCCTTGCCATAACATTCTCCTTTGACTTGACGCTGTGTCAATTGACATGCGGTCAAGTACGCTCTACTTTACATCATGTCAAGTGATAACGTCGATACCCGAACCCGCATTCTGAATGCCACATGGCAACTGCTGGAGGCCGATGAGGGTCGCGGTGTGCGCATGAGCGATATCGCCCGGCAGACCGGCATCAGCCGGCAGGCTGTGTATCTGCATTTCCCGACACGGTCGGAGCTGCTCATTGCCACCACCCGCTATCTGGACGACATCAAGGGGATAGACCAGCGTCTCGCAGCGAGCCGGGCAACCACGAACGGGGTCGAGCGCCTGAATGCATTCATCGATGCCTGGGGAAACTACATCCCTGAGATCCACGCCATCGCCAAAGCCCTGCTTGCCATGAAAGACACCGATGAAGCCGCAGCACTGGCCTGGGACGACCGCATGCGCGCGGTTCGCCACGGCTGCGAAGCCGCGGTCGAGGCAATCGTCAGGGACGGCAGGCTGTCGCGTGAAATTTCGGCCGGACAGGCAGCTGACATACTGTGGGTGATGCTGTCGGTTCGCAACTGGGAACAGCTTACCGCTCAGTGCGGCCTGTCGCAGATACAGTACATCGACACCATGAAGCACATTGCCCGCCACAGCCTTCTCGACGCATCGCTCAACTGCTGAGCATTTCCAGATGACAAACGCGCCCGGCCTCGCTAGTTTGCCGGCAATTCCAAACACTTCTAGATGACTTGAGGATTTTCATGGCTGGCCCACGCACCTTGTACGACAAAATCTGGGACGATCACCTGGTTCACGAGGCCGATGACGGCACGTGCCTGCTCTACATCGACCGTCACCTCGTACACGAAGTGACCAGCCCGCAGGCTTTTGAAGGCCTGCGCATGACCGGACGCGGTGTGCATGCACCGGAAAAAACGCTCGCCGTGGTTGACCACAATGTGCCAACCACCGACCGATCAAAAGGCATCGCGGAAGAAGAAAGCCGCATTCAGGTCGAAACCCTGGCGAAAAACGCCGCCGAATTCGGTGTGCAATATTTTTCCGAAACGGACGCACGCCAGGGCATCGTCCATATCATTGGTCCCGAACAGGGTTTCACCCTGCCCGGCACCACGATTGTATGCGGTGACAGCCACACCTCGACCCACGGTGCATTCGGGGCACTGGCCCACGGCATCGGCACCTCGGAGGTCGAACACGTTCTGGCGACCCAGACGCTGATCCAGAAAAAAGCCCGCAACATGAAAGTACAGGTTGACGGAAAACTGGCCAGAGGCGCGACGGCAAAGGACATTATCCTTGCCGTCATCGGTGAAATCGGCACCGCCGGCGGAACCGGCCACGTCATCGAGTTTGCCGGGGAAGCTATCCGCGACCTGTCCATGGAAGGCCGCATGACGGTGTGCAACATGACCATCGAAGCTGGCGCACGCGCCGGCATGATTGCGCCTGACGAAAAGGCCTACACCTATCTGAAAGGCCGCCCCATGTCGCCGTCAGGCAGCAACTGGGACGCTGCGATGGCCTATTGGGAAACCCTGTTCTCCGACGACGGGGCCCATTTCGATGAGATCATAACGCTGGACGCTGCCTCTCTGCCGCCGATCGTGTCATGGGGCACGTCACCGGAGGACGTCATCTCCGTGGCAGGTGCCGTGCCCAACCCTGACGACATTGCAGATGAGGCAAAGCGGGTCTCCAAACAGCGTGCGCTGGATTATATGGGCCTGACCGCCGGCACCCGGATAACCGACATTGACCTGGATGTTGTGTGGATCGGCTCGTGCACCAATGGCCGGATCGAGGATTTGCGCGAAGCTGCCCGCATCGTCGAGGGCAAGAAAATCTCCGAGCGGCTAGATTACGCCATGATCGTGCCCGGCTCCGGTGTGGTCAAGGCGCAGGCGGAAGCCGAAGGTCTCGACCGGATATTCATGGCGGCTGGATTTGAATGGCGCGAGCCGGGCTGTTCCATGTGTCTTGGCATGAACCCGGACCAGCTCAAGCCGGGACAGCGCTGTGCATCCACGTCGAATCGCAACTTTGAAGGCCGCCAGGGATTCAAGGGACGCACCCATCTCGTGTCCCCTGCCATGGCGGCCGCAGCCGCAATTGCAGGCCACTTTGTCGATATCCGCACATTGACTTGAGATAACTTGCGGTTCGCACTTGCGGATCAACCGCGAATGTGGTGCAAACCGCATTAACCCGGCGTCAGGCAGTGTCGGATATAACGAATTTGCAACTCCGTGATGAGGCCGGTTCGTGTTTTTTGAGTATTGGGGGATATATGTCCACGACGTCACCTGTAGCTGACAGACGTTTTCTCCGTCGTGTCCTGGTTGCCCTCGTCGTCGCCACGCTTGCATCCGGGGCCATGATGGCCTATGCCGCTGCAAGCATGTCGTGATTATTGCCCGGCAGTTCAGGTCGGAGCAGATGTGTGAGAAATTGCAACAATAGACGGCCCGGCATAAAGTGACGAACAGGCCAGACAATCGTTCTGGTATTACACGCGTCCTGCTGGCATCATCAAACCCATGAATTCACCGTTCCACAATGACAGCCGCTGGTCGCACATGCGTGCGCCCTCTGCCACAGATCTCTCGCACCTTGCCCGCAAGACCTGGGGCCAGGTGCCGCAATCGCTGCGCAAGATGACCGGCGAGATTGCCATCACCGTCGAGGAGTTTCCCGACGATGAAACCATGGACGAGGTCGGCAGCGAAACACCTTTCGATATCATGGGCCTGTTGCGCGACTCCGACGCAGGTCATCCGGTTCTGGTATTGTTCCGCAGAGCCGTTCTGGACTACTGGGTTGAACAGGGCGATGAACTGTCCGCCGTCCTGGCTCAGGTTATGGTCCACGAAGCAGCCCATCAGCTTGAATTGTCGGAAGAGCAGGTTAGCCAGCTTGAAGCCGAGATCGAGGCTTCAACGCCACAGCCGCGCACGGTACAGTAATGGCGCGAAAACCCGACCGCAACGAGGAAGCCGTTCGCAAGGCGCATGCCGATCTCAAGCGCATCGGCGAGCAGTCCGAAAAGATCCTCGGCACCAGCACAGTATCTGACCAGGAACCTGAAGACCGCATTGAATTGTGGGGCAAACGCATCGGACGCACCGTCGCCTACATGCTCGGCGCCTATCTGATTTACTACTTCCTGCGCCGCTACGGCATCATCTAGCTCAGGGACCAGCCTATGACATCTGCACCCTCCAAAGTCTGTCTCGTCACCGGTGCTGCCCGCGGCATTGGCCTGGCCACTGCCCGACTGTTCCTTGAATACGGCTGGCGCGTCGCGCTGATCGACAACAACCGCGAAACGCTCGCCGCTGCCGAAAAGACGGTTCCCGACGATGTTGCCCTGTGCATCGATTGCGATGTATCAGACCCTGATCAGGTGCAGCGCGCCATCGATCAGACCGCAGGCCATTTCGGTCGCCTCGACGGCCTCGTCAACAATGCAGGCATTGCAGACTTCAGCCCCATCGCCCAGACCGGGTTCGACATCTGGCAGGCGATCATGGCCACCAACCTGTCCGGTCCGTTTCTCACCGTCCAGGCAGCCGCGCCGGTAATGCTGCGCTCAGGCGGCGGCGCAATCGTCAATATCGCGTCGATATCAGGTCACCGCGCATCCACCTTGCGCGTTGCCTACGGCACCTCCAAGGCTGGTGTTATTCACCTCACCAAGCAGCAGGCGGCCGAATACGGCAACCAGGGGGTCAGGGTAAACTGTGTATGCCCGGGCCCTGTCGACACCGAGATGGCCAAGAAGGTGCACGACGCCGTCATCCGGCAGAGCTACCACGACTCGATTCCGCTCAACCGCTATGGCGAGGAACGCGAGATCGCGGAAGCCATCTATTTTCTGATTTCCGGCAAGGCCAGCTATATCAACGGTCAGGTTTTGTCGGTTGACGGCGGCTTCGAATCAACCGGTATCGGCCTGCCGGATTTGCGCGCAAAACAAGGCAATGCTTGACCTTGCCGCAATCACACGGCACACATCACATAGTCATCTTATTTCACCTGAAGGACCAAGCCTGATGGACAAGTTCACCACACTGACCGGCGTCGCAGCTCCGCTGCCAACCACCAATGTCGATACCGACATGATCATTCCGAAACAGTTCCTGAAGACCATCAAGCGCACCGGTCTCGGCAAATCGCTGTTTTATGAAATGCGCTACAATGACGACGGTTCGGAAAACCCGGATTTCACCTTGAATCAACCGGCCTGGCGCAATGCGAAAATCCTGGTTGCCGGTGGCAACTTCGGTTGCGGCTCGTCGCGTGAACATGCCCCGTGGGCCCTGCTCGACTTTGGTATTCGCTGCGTGATCTCGACGTCGTTCGCCGACATCTTCTACAATAACTGTTTCAAAAACGGTATTCTGCCCATCAAGCTGCCGCAGGAAGACGTCGACAAGCTGATGGACGACGCGCGCCGCGGCGCCAATGCCACCGTGACGGTTGATCTTGAGGCCCAGGAAATCCACGGACCCGACGGCGGCATTGTGACGTTTGATATCGACCCGTTCCGCAAGCATTGCCTGCTGAACGGTTTGGATGACATCGGCCTGACCTTCGAGAAAAAAGCCTCAATCGATGCCTATGAAGAGAAAATGGCAGACGCCCGCCCCTGGGCCTGATCATTGTCGGGAGAAAACCGTATCATGCGCATATTGCCCGCCGCCCTGGCTGTGACCCTGCTGGCGGGTGTGGTTGCTCCTGCACACGCCAAGGTCACCCAAAGCTGCATTGCCGGCATCAAGAAGACAGTCAAGCGCGCAGGCGTCAGCCCATCGCTGGTTGACAAGGCGCTGGACGGCGCCAAATTCGATGAAAAAGTCGTCCGGTTTTCCCGGTCGCAGCCGGAGTTCAGAACCCGGATCTGGGACTATATGGCCTTCCTGGTAGACCCGGCCCGCATTGCCGACGGCATGGCGAACATGGACAAGCACGCGTCGACCCTGGCCGACGTTGAGAACAAGTACGGCGTCGATCGCTATATCATTGCAGCACTGTGGGGCATTGAAAGTGACTATGGCCAGATCAGGGGCGAGTTCTTCCTGCCGCACGCCATGGCCAACCTGATCTGTGCCAACCGCAAGAAGCGACTGTTCACCCGCCAGCTGATTGCCGGGCTGAAACTGGTGCAACAAGGCGATGTACAGCTCACCGACCTGTATTCGTCCTGGGCATCCGCGTTCGGCCAGACCCAGTTTATCCCTGAAACCTACCGGCGCCTGGCTGTTGATTTCGACCGGGATGGCAGGCGCGACCTGGTGAACTCGGTACCGGATGCACTGGCATCCACTGCCAACTTCATGGTGAAAGCCGGCTGGCGTTCCAATGAACCGTGGGGTTTTGAGGTAAAACTGCCCAACGGCTATCGCGGGCCGGTTGGCCGCAAGCGCCGGGCATCGGTTCAGACCTGGGCAAAGCGTGGTATTACCAATGTCGACGGCTCACCGCTCAGGAGCAATTATTCAACGGGCCTGCTGTTGCCGGCAGGTAAATCCGGCCCGGCCTTCCTGGTAACCCGCAATTTCAACGCACTGTATTCCTACAATGCCGCTGAATCATACGCTCTGGCAATTGGCCACCTGTCCGACAGGCTCAAGGGCAGAGGCCCGCTTGCCACACGCTGGCCGACAAATGACCCCGGCCTTTCCCGCGCCCAGCGACTGCAACTGCAGAAGCGGCTGCTGGCAGCAGGCTATGACATCGGTGAAGCAGACGGCAAGATCGGCCCCGTCACCACAGGTGCCATCAAGAAGGTGCAGGCCAAGGCCGGCATGAAACCAAACGGCAGACCCTCCATGGCCGTCCTGAAGGCTCTGGGCGGGTAGATCTTTATTGGTCAGGTAACCCTTGTTAGGCGGCTGGTGTTATATCGTTCACGCCAGCAGCCTGACGGCTGCGCTCCGCGGGGGCGCACTTCGTGCGGCGCGCAGTCGCGCTTGCCTCAGCACTCCGTGCTTCGGAGAAATTAATCACTACGGTTTTCCATGACTACGGTTGTTCAGACATGGAGAACGGCCTGAGCGAAGCGAAGAAAGCTGTTCGACCAGTAATAAGTGCGCCCTCGCGGAGCGGTTGGCGTTAGCCAACTCGCGTGAGCGGAATAAAATCAACAAAAAACGCCACCGGAAATCTCCAGCGGCGTCTTCGTGTGAACTTGCGCAGGTTTCAATCAGAAAC
>CAYRLR010000146.1:0-6371 GCA_964424975.1 uncultured Anderseniella sp. | reverse complement strand
TTAAACATTGACTCATTTCGGCCCACAGCGTTAACCAATTCGGAAGTTTTCCAAAACCATTTGACACTCATGGGTTCTTTAAGTGCCTGTTTTGCATTAGAATCTTCATTCGTACGTGTGATGGGTGTGGACAAACTGGTTAACGATATCGCCATTTGGCTTGCTTCGTTTCCTAATGAGTCAGATCATTGGGCGCGGGCAGGACCAGTATACGGCGCACACGAGGCACCAGGGTAACCTGGAGTGTGAGTACCGGTCAGTAAGTTTCTTAGTTGCGGGGATGCAAAAGTATGTCAAGCGAACCAAACCAACCGCGCCGCGCTTCGCGCAGGGGCAATCGCAGGGCAGTAGAGGACAAGAACGAAGAACAGGTTGCGCGCCGCGAAGCTGCCGAACGTCGCAGGCTTGACGCCATGGACCAGCGTCGCCGCGAGGCAGCCCTGCGTGGCCGTCCGGCCAATGAAAACGATGCTTTCGCAGCCAGCAGCCTGCAGGCAATCCGGCAGCGCACCTCTACCACTCCGATCTGGTCTGCGCTTGCGATATCGCTCGTCTGGCTGGCTATCTGGACAGTATTGTATGTGCCCGCCCTTGCGGAGCTTGGCAGCCCGCTCAGCCTGACCAATCTGCCGGTCACCCTGCGCACAGCCATGATGGCCCTGATTCCGGTAATGGCTTTCATGGTTCTGGGCTATCTGATTTTCCGCGCCAACCAGATCAACCATATCAGCCAGGCGCTGATGCATACCGCCATGCGCCTTGTCCGCCCGCAGGACATTGCAACCGAGAGCCTCGCCTCCGTCTCGCAACTGGTACGTACCGAAGTGGACCAGCTCGTCGGCGGCGTTGAACATGCTGTTCAGCGCGCCAGCGAACTTGAAAGTGTGGTTCACAAGGAAGTTGCCAATATCGAGCGCGCCTTCGGCGCCAACGAAGAGCGCATTCGCCTCATGCTCGAGGGACTGGAACATCAGCGCAACTCGCTGCACGAGACCGGTCGAGTCATCGGCGTGGAAGCAACCCCCCTGCTGGCGCGCATCGAAGAAAACACCCAGAGTCTGTCTGGCATTATCTCGACTGCCTCCTCTACGCTTGCAGCGCTTGAGCACGGCCTCAAGAAGACTACCTCCGAGCTGTCTCAGACAGTTGATGAAATCTCCACCCGTGCGAGCTTCGTCGGCACCGAGATTGCAGGCCAGACAACCCGCATGGAGCAGATGTCCGGCACGCTGGTCAACGAAATGCGTGTGTTCTCGGACAGCGTAACCGGCCAGGTCTCCACCATGCAGGAAACCGCACAGCGCATGAACACTGAAGGCATGCACTTCGGCGACAGCCTGCGCCAGCTTGAAGGCAGTGTGACCGCCGGTATCCGCGAAAGCCTGGACGAAGTTCGCAGCGTTCGCGCAGAACTTGCCCAGGGCATTGAACATGCCACCTCGTCAACCACCGAGCAGATGCGTCTGGCTGCCGAACAGAACACCGAGATGATGAAACTTACCGGCGACGGCGTTGCGCATACGGTGCGTTCCACGTCGGGTGACATCATACAGTCGGTTCAACAGTCAACCCAGGCGGTAACCGAACAGTTGCAGGCCGCAGTTGAACAGAACACCGAGATGATGAAGCGCACCGGCGACGGCGTGGCACACACGGTTCGCTCGACATCGGGCGAGATCATACACTCGGTTCAGCAATCGACCCAGGCAGTCAACGAACAGTTGCAGGCCGCAGCCGAGCAAAACACCGAGATGATGAAGCTCACCGGTGAACAGGTTGCTGAATCGATACATTCCACATCGGGTGAAATCGTGCTGTCGGTCCAGCAGTCGACCCAGGCGGTCAACGAACAGTTGCAGGCCGTAGCTGAACAGAACACCGGGATGATCAAGCGTACCGGTGACAAGGTTGCCCAAACGATGCATTCAACATCGGGCGAAATCATACAGTCGGTTCAGGAGACGACCCATGCTGTAGGAGAACAGTTGCAGGCCGCTGCTGAACAGAACACCGAGATGATGAAGCTTACCGGTGACAAGATTGCCCAGACGGTACACTCCACCTCCGGCGAAATCATACACCTGGTGCAGCAGTCTTCCCAGTCGGTCAACGAACAGATGCAGGCTGCAGCTGAACAGAGCACCGAGATGATGAAGCTTACCGGTGACAAGGTTGCTCAATCGGCGCACACCACATCGGGCGAAATCATCCATCTGGTGCAGCAATCATCCCAGTCGGTGAACGAACAGCTGCGGGCCGCAGCCGAACAGAACACCGAGATGATGAAGCTTGCCGGCGAAAGCGTTGTGCAGACAGTGCAGACGGAATCAGGCGAAGCGCTGCAGTTCGTCCAGCAGACGGCGCGGGCGGTGAACCAGCAATTGCGGGCTGCTGCCGAGCAGAACGCAGAGATGGTGAAAGCCACCGGCGATACCGTTGTCCAGGCTGTGCACTCCACATCGGATGCAATTGCTCACTCGGTACAAAACTCCACCCAGATCGTGAGCGAACAGCTGCAGTCCGCAGCCGAAGCCCACACTGCAATGATCGCCGATTCCGGCACCCGCATCACAGACAATGTACGTGCTGCATCCGGCGAAATGGTCGCGTCGATCGAACAGTCATCCGAAGCCGTTGTCGGACAGCTTCGTTCAGTGGCGGACGAAAGCGTTGCCATGGTCAGGGGCACCGGCGAAAGCGTCACGCAGGCCGTTCGCTCAACCTCCGGTTCCGTGGTCACCACCATGCAGGCAACCTCGGACGATATTCTGGGTCAGATCAAACTGGTTGGATCCGATGTCGCGGAATCCGTCCAGATCACATCAGAAGTCGTGCTCCGCAATCTGAACGAAGTTGGCACGGAAGTGACCGATCGTGTTCAATTGGCCGGCCAGAATGTCGTCACCAACCTGCAGACCACCGGCAACACCGTTGCCACCAGCCTCGAGACCACCAGTGTGAAGGTTGTCGAGAACCTCATGGTGTCTGGCGAGAAGATTGCCCGCGACACAGAGGCGTCTTCGCAGGCCATGCTGGCATTCATCACTGAAAGCGGTGACAAGGCCTCAACCGCGCTGTCTGCAGCGGGCAACCAGGTCAACGAGCGCTTGCTCGGCACCACAAGTGAAATGGCAACCCTGCTGAATTCATCGGTTGAGAAAGTTGCCAGCCGTCTGACTGCCGCATCCTCGGCAGTGGGTGAACAGATTGACCTGTCCGGCTCGGCGCTGACCGACCGGCTGTTGTCAATTTCGGGCGAGTTTGTCCAGAACGTGGCCACTGCGCGCGACGAAGTCTATGCCTATATGGAAGATGTATCAGGCAAGATGTCCGGCACGCTTGAAACCGCCTCGGGCGACCTGTTCAAGCGCTTCGAAGTCATAACCGATGAGATCACCGGTAAACTGGAGACATCTGCCGGCACCCTGTTCAACCGGGTTGAAACGGCAACCTCGCACATGTCCGGTCATCTGGACGAGTCCACGGCACGTCTTTCCGGACAGATAGAAGAAACCTCCAGCGCCATGGTCATTCGCCTCGAAGGCGCCACGACCCGCATGGCGGAACTTCTGGATACCGCCTCCATTGGCATGACCGGGAAACTGGAGACAACGTCGAGTGTAATCGCTGAGCGGCTCGACACGTCGTCCGAGTCCCTCACCGGTAAACTGCAGGCAACCGGAAGTGAACTGGCGGCACTGCTGAGTTCGTCTTCAGAAGAACTCACCGGCAAGCTGGAAACCACCAGCAAAGAGGTGACCGAACGGTTGAGCACAAATTCGGCACAACTCACCGGCAGGCTGGAAAGCGTCACGTCACGTGTGGCCGATGCTCTCGATCAGGCGTCCGTTGAAATGTCCGACAAGCTCGACACGACAACCGCATCGATCGCCCAGCGGCTCGAGGGATCGACCGGCCTGCTGAGCAGCAGACTGACTGCGATCCTGGACAGCTCAACCGGCGAATTGACCGGCCGTCTTGAAGGTGCCACCTCGCAGATGTCCGAGCTGTTGAACAATGCGTCTGCTGAAATGACCGGCAAGCTGGACGCTACGACCAACGAACTGGTTGAACGGCTTGACACGTCGTCGAGTTCCATTACCGGGCGTCTTGAAGGTTCCACTTCTCGCATGGCCGAGTTGCTCAACAATGTAACAGCAGAAATGACCGGCAAGCTGGACACTACGACCAATGCACTGGCTGATCGCCTTGATGCATCTTCCGGCTCCATGACCGGTCGCCTGGACGAAGTGTCCCTGCTGCTTACCGACCGTCTCGATTCAACCTCGTCCAGCCTGACGGCACGCCTCGACACCGTGGCAGACACCATGAGCAACCTGATCACCCAGCTCAAGGATCGGTCCGGCTCGGTGCTCAACCAGATCGAGGGCATGTCCGGCAAGCTCGATAGCACCACGTCGGAATGGTACTCCCATGTGGAACGCGCCAACAATGAAATGTCCCGCCGTTTCGAGACCACGACTGCCGAAGTCGCCGAAACCATGGAGAAGTCAGGCTCGGCCATGTTCATGCGTCTTGAAAACAACTCGCGCGAAATGGGCAAGCGTTTTGATCTGGCCAGCACCCTGCTCGAGGAAATCACCACGGATGTCATAACCCGGATGGATTCATCCGGCGAACAGTTCTCCAGGATGCTGGACGAACGCGCCGCCCGCGTGTTCAACGAACTGGGAACGGCCCGCACCGCCTTTGCAGAAGGTCTGGACGGCGCGGCGCGCGATCTCGCAGCAGAACTGGGCCGTGCCTCGGCGTCGTTTGCCGACAATATGGAAGAAAACACCCAGTCGATCTCGACCCGTTTCGAAGGTCACGCCTCAAGCATCATCAACTATCTGACGCAGTCGGCCGGAGACTTTGAAACCCGCGCCAGTGAAGCATCACGCCGCCTGGAGGATACTGGTTCCAAGTTCTCGACCCATGTCGACCAGGCATATACGATGATGACCGACGCCCTCAAGGAAACCGCAGGCGAACTGGATCAGCGCATCGACACCGTATCGACCTCACTGGTCGGGCGTCTTGATGCCACATCCGGCAAGATTTCCGAACGCTTGGAAAGTGCGTCCGAAAAAGTAGACCGCGCGGTTTCAAACTTTAACGAGCGCATCGATCGCCTGATGGACAGCCGCGACACCCAGATGGCAACACTGCTGACCAAGCTCGGCAAGAAATCGGAAGAAGTCGACGGCATCATGCAGCGCTACATGGAGCGCGTCGAACACTCACTGTCCGATGCCAACAATCGCACAGACGAGCTCGGCCGATTGATCACGTCACAGTTTACCGCTGCCTCCGATAACATGCAGGAGGAGATCAAGAAGCTCGAGGCGATCTCCGATGAACAGGTCAGCCGTGCTGCCCGCAACATTGTAGCGCAGCATGCAGAGGTTGTTCGCCAGCTCAACACCACCATGTCCGGTTCCACCGAGGAGTTCTCATCGACAGCCGAAGAAATGCGCGAGGCAGCAGCCAGCGTTGTCCGCGAAATCGAGTTTGCGCGCGGCGAAGTGCGCCGTGCCGTGCTGGAACTGCCGGCTGAAACCCGCAATTCGGCTGATGCCATGCGCCGCGTGGTAACCGATCAGATTACCGCCCTCAACGCACTTGCTGACGTGGTCAAGCGGCAGTCCTCATCGCTGGCCATGTCGGGACCCGGCATCTATGTGCCACCGGACGATGGAGGACGGTCGCCGGGAAAACCTAAGGGCACCGCGTCAACCGCAGCATCACAGCGGACGTCCGGTGCCCAGAAATCCCAACGCAACGTTAATGCCGGTGAAGAGACCTCACGGTCTGAGAAAGAAGAAGGGTCGATCCGCAGTTTCCTGGGCGACCTGCTGTCTTCCGACCCGGATGCACCCATCGCGCGTGAAAGACCATCACGCAAGTCAAAGGCTTCTTCAATGCCGGAAGGCTCAACCAGCCGCGCCACGGAAACTCTGGTTGCCAAGTTGAATGCTGCGTCGCGTGACATCTATCATGTGTTGCACGACACGGTGCCGAAAGAACTTGAAGAGTCCTATCGCAAAGGCAACGCCCAGACCTACACCCACAACCTGTTCAACAACCGTGGGCGCAAGTTGATGGAGCAGAGCCGCAAGGCCTACCGTGATGACAAGCAGGTCAGAACGCGCATGGACGGGTTCATGCGACTGTTCGAGCGCCTGCTCGACACGGTAGCCACGTCAGATGCTGGCGAGGAGCTGGTAGACCAGTGCCTGGGCTCGGAAACCGGCAAGGTGTACCTGATGCTGGCTGAAGCTGCCGGACGGGTTAAGCACTAGAGCATCATCCGATCAGATGGAATCATCTGATCGGATGAAGATGCGCGATTCCAAAGTGTTAGAGAG
>CAYRLR010000145.1:3720-6390 GCA_964424975.1 uncultured Anderseniella sp. | reverse complement strand
CGATGCCATAGGCTTCGCCGGCTTTCATGATGGCGGTGTAAAGCCGGCGCTCATATTCCGGCTTTATCCAGATTTCATAGCCCAGGTCCCCGGTATAGGTGAGCCGGTTGACTTTGGCCGGGACACTGGCCACGTCGATCTCGCGATAGTCCATGAACCGGAGACCGGCATTGGACACATTCTCGTCGGTGAGTGCTGCCAGCACGTCGCGTGATTTCGGTCCTGCAATGGACAGTCCAACCAGGCCAAGATCGATCCTTTCAACCCGCACCGAATGGTCATCGGGCAGATGCTTTTCAAACCAGCGCATATGGTAGACCTGTGCCGGGGCCGACCCCCACATCATGAACCTGCCATCTGCGGCCTTGGCGATAGTGAAATCGCCGATCAGCTTGCCGTGCTCGTTCAGCATCGGTGTCAGGCAAATCCGCCCGGTACGCGGCATCTTGTTGGTCATCAGCCGTGACAGATAGGCCTCGGCCCCCGCACCGGTGACTTCGTACTTGGCAAAATTGGCAATCTCGGTGACGCCGACGCGTTCGCGCGTGCCCAGCACTTCGGCCTTCACGTGCGCGAAGTCATTGGAACGGCGGAACGAGAAAATATCGACCGGCTCGACGCCGTCGGGCGCAAACCACAAGGCAACCTCAAGCCCCCAATTGTCCCCCATGACCGCGCCTTGCTTCAGCATGGTGTCGTAAAGCGGTGTGGTCTGGTGCGGTCGTGCCGCCGGGCGTTCCTCGTTCGGATAGCGGATGGAGAACCGCTTGGAATAGTTCTCGCGCACTTTTTCGTTGGTGTAGCTGCGGGTTGCCCAGTCGCCGTACCGCGCCACGTCCATGGCCCAGATATCGCCGCCGGGATCGCCGTTCACCATCCAGTTGGCCAGTGTCAGACCGACGCCGCCGCCCTGGCTGAAACCGGCCATGACCCCGCACGCGCACCAGTAGTTCGACAGCCCCTGAACCGGGCCCACCAGCGGATTGCCGTCGGGCGCAAAGGTGAACGGGCCGTTGACAACGTTCTTGATGCCGGCCTGGCCCATGGCCGGGTAGCTCTCGAAAGTCTTTTCCAGCGATGGCGTGATGCGATCCAGATCCGGCGGTAACAGTTCGGCTGCGAAATCCCAGGGCGTATCCCTGGGCGACCACGGCCGGCAGTCCTGCTCATAGGTGCCAAGCAGCATGCCGGAACGCTCCTGTCGCATGTAGATCTCGGCCCCGAAGTCGGCAATCATCGGCATGTCCGCGCCGTGTTCTTCCTTGTAGGCAATCACCTCGGGCATGTCGTCGGTAACCAGGTACATGTGTTCCATGGCAAGCACCGGCAGCTCGATGCCGACCATGCGGCCAACCTCGCGCGCCCACAGTCCGCCGCAATTGATCACGTGTTCGCAGCTGATGGTGCCTTTTTCTGTAACCACGTCCCATCCGCCATCGGCGCGCGGGGTCAGTTCAACAACGCGGTTTTCCAGTACGATCTCGGCGCCCTGGATACGCGCGGACTTGGCATAGGCATGCGTGGTGCCGGACGGGTCCAGATTGCCTTCCGCTGCATCCCACATGGCCCCGGCGAACTTGCTGTCATCCAGCAGCGGCATACGGGCCTTGGCTTCTGCCGGTGTCAGAAGCTCGGTTTCAAGTCCGAGATAGGCAGATCGCGCATGGGCCATCTTGAGCCAGTCCATGCGTTCGTTGGTGTCTGCCATAAGCAGGCCGCCACACCGGTGCAGGCCGCACGACTGGCCGGAAATGCGCTCCAGCTCGTCGTAGAGCTCGATCGTATAGGCCTGCAGCTTGGCAACGTTGGGGTCGCCGTTCAGGGTCAGAAATCCACCTGCTGCATGCCACGTTGAGCCAGATGTCAGCTGTGACCGCTCGATCAGCAGCACATCGCTCCACCCGGCCTTGGTCAGATGATACAGCACGGAGCATCCGACCACGCCGCCGCCAATGACTATGGCTCTGTAATGCGATTTCATCGGCGGCTCCTGGACTGGTTACAAATTCACGATCGCATGTGCGATGCGTCTGCATCAAACAATGGATCCTGCTGCGGGCTAGCCTTGTAGTTTTGCCCGAGGATTTCAATCTCAAATCCATCGGTTTCGCCCGCAACGTCTGTTGGTACATACCCGATTGCCACCGACTGGCCTGCCGCATGAGCATACCCGCCTGATGTAATCCAGCCCACGCACTTGCCATTGTGATAGATCGGCTCATCACCGATGACGTCCACTTCATTATCGTGAATGGTGAACACGGTCATGGCGCGCTGGCCACCGGTCTCCTTTTCCTTCGCCGCAGCTTCACGGCCGATGAAGTCATTCTTCGACAAGGCGACGAAGCGGCCAAGACCGGCCTCGAACGGGCCGTAGATCGGGCGGTATTCGCGTGCCCATGTCCCCCAGTTCTTCTCAAGCCGCAGCGACAATAGCGCCCGGCCACCGACCGGCTTGATATTGAACTCTTCTCCGGCCTCCATGATCATGGTGTGCAGCGTGGTAAGGTACTCCGCCTTGACCCAGATCTCATAGCCCAGGTCCCCGGTAAAGCTGACCCGGGCCAGTTTCGCCGGCACCAGTCCCAGGTCCATTTCGCGGAACGACATGAAGCGCAGGGCACTTGTGGAGACATCTGCGTCGGTCAGCTTTGCCAGCAGCTTCTGCGA
>CAYRLR010000145.1:0-3710 GCA_964424975.1 uncultured Anderseniella sp. | reverse complement strand
GCGAGTTTGGCCCGGCGATGGACAGACCGCACATTTCTAGCCCGAACGCGTGCACCTTGACCGACCCATCATCCGGCAGATGCTGTTCGAACCAGCGCATGTGGTAGTTTTCAGCCGCACCCGAACCGAATATGTAAAAGCGCTCATCATCGGCCTTGGCGAGTGAGAAGTCACCGATCAGCTTGCCGTCTTCCTTCAGCATCGGGGCAAGTGTCATGCGGCCCTTGGCAGGCACCTTGTTGGCCAGCATGTGCGACAGCCAGCCTTCGGCACCGGACCCGGTGATCTCGTACTTGGCATAGCCGGAAATCTCCAGCACGCCGACTGAATTTCGCACTGCGCGGCATTCATCGCCGACAATATCAAAAGCCTCCGAACGCCGGAAGGTAACAGCTTCTTCGGCCTTCTTGCCTTCCGGAGCAAACCACAGCGCATTTTCAACACCGTAGGAAACACCGAAGAACGCCCCCATGGCCTTGAACCGGTCATACAGTGGCGTGGTGCGCAGCGGCCGTGCGGCAGCCAGTTCCTCATTGGGGAACATGATGCGAAAGCGGCGGCCATAGTTTTCACGCACCTTCTTGTTGGTGTAGGCCATGTTGGCGTAGGAGCCGTAGCGCGCAATATCCATTGCCCACACATCGAAGCCCGGATCAGCATCCACAATCCAGTTGCTCAGTGCCAGGCCGACACCGCCGCCCTGACTGAAGCCGGCCATGACGCCGCAAGCCACCCAGTAGTTCTGCAGGCCCCGGATCGGGCCAACCAGCGGGTTGCCGTCAGGCCCGAAGGCAAACGGGCCATTGATGATGTTCTTGATGCCGGCATTCTGGAAGGCCGGATGATGCTTGAACCCACGTTCCAGGTTGTCGGCAATCTGGTCCAGGTCCGGCGGCAGAAGCTCGGTGGAAAAGTCCCATGGCGCTTCGGTCGGTGACCAGGGAATGCCGTTGGGCTCATAGGTCCCCATCAGCATGCCCTTGCCTTCCTGGCGCATGTAGATCTCGCCGTCGAAATCGATGGCGTGAACGATCTCCTTGCCGTCATTGGCGTTGTTGTAGGCAACGACTTCTTCCATCTCTTCGGTGATGAGATACTGATGCGCCATGCACAGAACCGGCAATTCAAGGCCTGCCATGCGGCCTACTTCGCGGCCCCACAGGCCCCCGGCATTGACCAGGTGTTCGCAGGTCACCGTGCCTTTTTCCGTCACCACCGACCATGTGCCGTCCGGCAGTTGGTTGGTTTCCAGCACCCGGTTGTGGCGGACGATTTCGGCCCCGTTGACACGGGCTGCCTTGGCATAGGCATGCGTGGTGCCGGACGGGTCGAGATGGCCTTCAAGCGGGTGCCACATGGCACCGACGAACTGGTCCTTGTCCATCAGCGGGAAATGCTCAGCAGCTTCTTCAACCGAGATCATGCGGGTATCCACGCCGAGATACTTGTTTCGGGCATGGGCCATTTTCAACCAGTCGAACCGGTCCTTGTTGGACACCAGCATGACACCACCGGTGACATGACAACCGGTTGACTGGCCGGACACCTCTTCAATTTCCTTGTAGAGGTTGATGGTGTATTCCTGCAGCTTGGCCACGTTGGGGTCGCCGTTCAGCGTGTGAAAACCACCCGCTGCATGCCAGGTTGAGCCGGACGTCAGTTCATCGCGTTCAACGAGCAGGATGTCCGACCATCCCTTTTTCGTGAGATGATACAGAATTGAACAGCCGACAACGCCGCCGCCGATGACAATTGCGCGATAATGCGATTTCATGACCCATGTCCTTGATGAAAGTATTCCATGCAGCGATGCAATCACTTAGCGGCAAGCCGCGTCATGCCTGCAAGCGACAATGGCTTCCGGAACATGGCCCTGTGAGACAGTTTTTTGGCGCAATGGCAGCAGTCTTGCTGGGGCTGACGGTTCCTGCGACGGGGTCGGCATTTGCCGGGGACGTGGTTGACCTTGAATTGGTCCTTGCAGTGGACGCATCGGGCAGCGTCGACGATGCGGAATACAGGTTACAGCTGTCTGGTATCGCCACTGCGCTACGCGATCCTGCCGTTGTGCGAGCGATCACGTCAGGGCCGCACAAACAGATCGCGCTGAACGTGTTGATATGGGCAGAAGCCCGCCATCCGAAAGATGAAACCGGGTGGTTTATTCTGGCTGACCGGGCAGAAGTGGAACGCGCGGCAGCCATGATCGCCGCCATGCCGCGAAACCAGGTCGGCGGTACCGGCATTGGTGATGGCGTTGCTCATGCCATCCGGTCGATTGATGAAAATGCAATCCGGTCTGATCGCCGTGTCGTGGATGTCTCCGGCGATGGCCGCGAAACTCCGCCGCGCCAGTATTCAACCGTGCTGAGTGAGGCACGCTCAATGGCCATCGCGCGCCGGGTGACATTAAACGGTTTGGCTATCCTCAATGAAGACAAGCAACTGGATGCCTATTATCGTGCGTGGCTGGCAGTTGGTGACGGCAGTTTTGTCGAAGTGGCGCAAGATTATGATGACTTCGCAGCTGCCATGCGCCGCAAACTGTTGCGTGAAATCAACCCCGAGCCGATTGTTGGACTGCGATGACGCGAGATTGCCTGACATGAAATTGCACACAGGTTCAGGAACAGGATTCCGTGACCCGACCATTCGAAAGGTGTTCGAGAACCATGACGAACCTGTGCGCGAGCGATTGCTCGAGCTCAGGGAGTTGATCATCGACGAAGCAGGTCGTCATCCCGAAATTGGGGAACTGCAGGAAACCCTGAAATGGGGGCAACCGAGCTATCTGCCCGCAAGACCACGGGTTGGAAAAACCTTGCTTATTGATGGTAGTCGAAAACATGCCGGACGGGTCGGTCTCTACTTCAATTGCAACACGTCATTGGCTGATGACTACCGGCAATTGTATCCTGGGGTTTTCGAGTTTGAGGGTAACCGCGCAATTCTGCTTGAGGTAAACGGGGCGCTTGACGAAAAGGCATTGCGCCATTGTATAGCACTTGCCCTTACCTACCACCTGAACAAGAAACGCTAAGACGGTTTCGCTTACTTGCGCGCCAACGCCTTCGCCTGCTTGACCCAGTCATCTCTCTCGATACGGCCCTTGAACGTCAGTTGCTCATCAACGATGGCGATGTCGGCTTTACTCCATTTGGCGACCTGGTCGAAGTGCCAGAAGCCGAGCTTGTTAAGCGTCTGCTCCAGCTTGGGGCCAACGCCCGAAATCTTTTTCAGATCATCGGCCTTGCCGCGGGCTTTCTTGAGCCGCTCAGGCCCGGTTTTCTTGGCAGCAGGTTTTTTCACTGCCGGTTTCTTGGCAGCGGTTTTTTTCGCCGGTTTGCTCCTGGTTGCAGGCTTGCTCCTGGGTGCAGCCTCACCGTTCGCGTCGTGCTTATCCTGTGTGGCAGCAGGCTTGCTGCCTGTTCCCGGAATGGTGGCGATCGAAGCCGCCGCCAGGGCCGCCTTCACGCGTCCGGGGCTTGCGGTGGCGACAGACTTTTTCTTCTTGTCTGACGCTATCGCGATGACCGGTTCCATTGCCCTGAGTTCTTCTTCACTCAAATGGCACATGATCTTGTGGCCATTGCCCATGTTCTTGACCGCCGGCAATTCGGTTTCACAGATCGAACCGATCTTGCGCGGACACCGTGTCTGGAATGGACAACCAGATGGTGGGTTCATTGGCGACGGCAGTTCACCTTCAA
>CAYRLR010000144.1:0-6396 GCA_964424975.1 uncultured Anderseniella sp. | reverse complement strand
CAAGACGACCGCCACCTTTTCTCGGTTCGTAATAAACGATCCAATCTCCCTCACAAGGGGTCATCCGGCTGAGGTACTGGCTTGGAAACTGGTATTGTTCGTCGGGGCGGTCGTCGTAAATCGAGTCGGCCCTGTGAACCAGTACACGTTTAGCCATGACTCATGCTCCAGTGTGAATGATGTTGGTAGTTTACAACAATTCACTTCGCAGTGGGAGCAAGGCAAGTGACAAATGAATAACCTCGGCCGTGTTGAGTGGCCGAGGCAGCATATTGGGTTCTTGTTGAGTGAATTGCAGGCTAGCAGGTCGCGCCGAAGGTCACGATGCAACCGGCGCCCTTGACTGCGCCATGGCCGACAGCGCCAACGCCGCGAACGGCGCCTTCGCCGATGCGACCGGCACCCTTGAAGGTACCTGATACAAGACCGGGAGGACCGTGTTCCACTGCGTCATCGGCAAGCTTGCCGCCGCTTTGGCCAATACCGTCGGTGACTTCCAGAACGCCCTCAGCAACGCCCTTGCCGGCGAAATAGAAGCCTTCAGCAACACCTTCAACCGGATCGGGGCCGGGAATGAACTTGTCCTCGGTGGGAGCAGAACGGGTGTAATTGCCATACACGGTGACTTCAGCCGGCTTCTTGCCGGACGCGAAACCGGGTGATCCGGCGACGGCAAATGCAGCCATGACGCCCATCACTGTGACAGTGGAGATGATGCGTTTGATCAGCATGTCTTGTTCCTCCTTGTTGAATAGTTAGAGCAACTTAGCACCCGCCTGGTGGCGTGGGTTCGGCGGCATTGCGGCAAATGTGTGTAGTTGTATTACATAGAATTAATCTGTTTGGTTTGCAGTTCCTGGCAATCTGGTAAAGAAGACCCTAATGCATCGATTCAACAACAACTGCATTGGTCCGAAAACCCATGAATTATCGCCATGCCTACCACGCCGGGAACCATGCTGACGTGCTCAAGCACGTGGTGCTGGCGCGCGCGATCGGGCATTTGGCGCGCAAGGACAAGCCGTTCCGGGTGATTGACGCGCATGCCGGCATCGGTCTGTACAGCCTTGAAAGCGATGAGGCGGGCAAGACGCTGGAATGGCGCGAGGGGCTGGGCCGTCTGTATGACGAGGCTGGCGGGCGCCTGGCGCTTGACGATGCAGCAGCCGAAGACCTGCTGTCGCCGTGGCGCGAAATGGTCGAGGCGGTCAATTCGCGCGGGCGGGCGCTGTCATGGTATCCCGGATCGCCGGAACTTTCCGTCCTGCTGACCAGGCCCGATGACCGGCTGGTGTTCAACGAACTGCACCCGGAAGACCACGCGACGCTTGCCGGCCTGTATGAACGTGAAAAGCGGGTGCGGGTGACCCAGGCCGAGGCGACCATCGCGGTGAAGGCAAACCTGCCGCCGCCCGAACGCCGCGGGATCGTGCTGATCGATCCACCGTTTGAAAAACGCGATGATGACGTGCGCGCGCTGGCCATGTTGCAGCAGGGCTACAAGCGGTTTGCCACCGGTTGTTTCATGCTCTGGTATCCGGTGACCGGAGACGGTCTGTCGCGACGGCTGGTCGAGGCTGCACGCCATGCCGGCATAGCGCGCATGCTGCAGGTGGAACTGATGGTGCGCCCGGCAGAGATGAGTGGCGGGCTGGCCGGGTCCGGCCTGATCATCGTCAATCCGCCCTGGCCGCTGGCGGAAGAGCTGCCCGGCCTGATGCCCGCATTGGCAGACCGCCTGCGCCAGGGCGAGCCGTCATGGACGGTCGAGTGGCTGACAGACGAGTAACGTGTCGTCTCCCCGGGGCATGCAAGTTGATCTGACATTTTGGGATCGAGCATCTTTATCTGATCAGATGTTTCCATCTGCCCGGATGATGATCTACTGGCGTTCCTCATAATGTGACCAGACCTCGCTGGTACCGTCCAGTTTTACCAGCACGACATCGTGGGCCTCGCGGTACGTGCCCATCTCCATGCCGGGTGAGCCGGCAGGCATGCCGGGCGCTGACAGGCCGATGGCCGGCGGACGCAGTTTCAGCAGCCGCTCGATATCGGCGACCGGTACGTGGCCTTCGATGACATAGCCATCCACGGTGGCGGTGTGACAGGAGGCATATTGCGGCGTGATGCCGAGCGCGATCTTGTGCTGGGCGAGGCTGCCCATATCCATGTCGGAGGTTTTCACCTCGTGACCGGCGGCACGAACATGCTCGACCCAGGCCTTGCAGCAACCGCACGACGCAGTCTTCGCCACGTCAAATGCGAGTGTGCCGGACAGGGCGGAGGTGGCTCCCGTTGCGAGTACGGCAAGCGCGAGTAAGAGGCGGCGTTTCATGATCGGGGTACTTTCAATTGCGCGGTTGATGCTGACTTGCAAAGATGCACCTGCAAGTGTGGCGGTTCAAGTGTGCGGGAGCAATTCAATGCCGGGTGTAAGAGACAAGACAGCGCTGGTGACAGGATGTGGCAGTGCGGGCGGGATCGGTTTTGCCTGTGCGAAACTGCTCGCGGCGGCAGGCGCAAGAGTTGCCATCACGTCGACAACCGATCGCATCCATGAGCGGGCGCGCGAACTGGGCGCGGGTGTGTTTGCTCACCCGTGTGACCTGAGCGACGCGGGCCAGGTTGATCAACTGGTGACGGCAACCGAAGCAGCGCTCGGGCCGATTGACATTGTCGTCAACAATGCCGGCATGGTGCAGATCGGTCACGATGAACCATCGCGGCTGATTCAGGATATTCCCGACGAGCAGTGGCGGCGTGGCATGGACATCAACCTGACCACGGTGTTCTACGTAACCCGGCGCGTGGTGCCGTCGATGATCGAGCGCAAGTATGGCCGCATCGTCAATATGAGCTCCGTGACCGGGCCGCTGGTCTCCAATCCAAGGGGCACCATCTACTCCGCCGCCAAGGCCGCCATCATGGGCATGACGCGGGCGCAAGCCATTGAACTGGCGCCGTACAACATCACCGTCAACGGTATCGGGCCGGGCTGGATCGAAACGCCGTCGTCTTCGCCGGAAGAAGTGTTTGCCGGCAAGCAGGCGCCTGTCGGCAGGCCCGGTACACCGGAAGAAATCGGCCAGGTCGCGCTGTTCCTGGCCAGCGAGGAAGCCAGCTTCGTGACCGGGCAACTGATCGTGGCCGACGGCGGCAATACCCTGATGGAGTACAAGGGCCCGGCGGAAGGTTATTATTGAAGTTGCATTCCATCAGTGGTCTGATGGCAACATTAACGGCCTGGGAAATGACGATTCATTTCAACCGGTTGAGCGCATAATCGGCGACGTTGAATCAAGCGTCTACTCGTCCGGCACGGTGCGCGGATCGCCGTTTTCATCGACGGCGACCATGACGAAGTCGGCGTCGGTGACCTTGACTTTTTCATGCGTCAGATAGCGCTGTGCCCAGGCTTCGACCTCGATGGTCATGGACGACCTGCCGACCTTTGCCACATTGGTGTAAAGCTCCAGCGTATCGCCGATTTTCACCGGCAGCTTGAACGACAGCGCGTTTATGGCAGCAGTTACGACGCGGCCCGAGGCGCGCTCGCCGGACCTGATGCCGGCGGCCAGATCCATCTGTGCCATGACCCAGCCGCCGAATACATCGCCGGCCGCATTGGCGTCTGCGGGCATGGCGGGCACGCGCATTGTCAACTCGCCGCTGGGGCCGTTGTGGGAAGAATCATTTTTCATGGTTGTCACTATTGCCGTTGATTGGACCAGTGCGCAAGCGCCGCCAGCAGGGCCAGCACTGCCATCACCCAGAAACCGACATTGATCCACGTGGCCTGAAAGTACCCGACGCTCTGCGAGACAAACGCGCCCAGCGCGACCTGGAGAAAGCCGGTCAGGCCGGCGCCCGATCCAATGTTCTTCGGGTCGACGGATATGGCCGCGGTCAGGCCGTTGGGAATGGTAAGGCCATTGCCGAATGCACACAGCGCCATGGGCAGGAACAGTGTTGCAGGGTGGGTGAATCCGGCCAGGGCAAAGCCCAGCAGCAACAGGGCGCCTGCCAGGGTAAGCAGGTTGCCGATGCGGATCATGCGATCATTGCCGAGGCGCGTCGAGTAGCGGCCGGAGGCAAAGTTACCCCCCATGTAACCCAGCGCGGAGCACATGAACCAGGTGCCGTAATCGATCGGTGAGTAGCCGCGCACGGTGACCATGATGAAAGGCGCAACCGCCAGGTAGCAGAAAAAGACGGCGCTGCCGTAGGTCACTGTCGCGGCATAGCCACGAAAGGCCTTGTTCTTCAGAAGCGTCACATACAGCGTTGTGCGAATGATGCTGGCATCGTGTTGCAGTGAAAGGTTGGTTTCGCGCAAGCGCGCATAAACCGCCAGGAAGACCAGTGAACCGATACAGGCCAGTAGCCAGAATCCGGCCCGGAACGAAAACCACTGGTCCAGCGTACCGCCAATGATCGGCGCAACCATGGGGGCCAGAACCCAGGCCATGGTGATGTACCCCAATACGGAGGCGGATTGTTCACGCGAGAACAGGTCGCGCACGATGGCGCGTGACAGGATCATGCCGGCCGCGCCGCCAACGGCCTGAAATCCGCGTGCCACGATCAGCATCTCGATTGACGTGGCAAGAGCACAGGCGATGCTTGCAACCACGAATAATGCCATCCCGGCCAGCAGCATGGGGCGGCGGCCAAACCGGTCGGACAGCGGGCCATAGATCAACTGGCACACTGCCAGGCCCGCCAGATACACGGTCAGCGTCATCTGGACGATACCGGAAGACACATTGAACGTTGTCTGCAAGCCCGGCATTGATGGCACGAACATGTTCATGGCCAGCGGGCCGATGGCGGACATGGCAATGAGGATGCCATACGGCGCACGCGGACTTGCTGCTGTTGCTGAGACGGTTGAAGAGTTCATGGGGTGTTATATGACATCAAATGCAACCGGAGTGACACACCATGAGCGCGGGCAGGCCATGTGTCCCTGGCATGTCTATTCATCGCCGAAAGCGATACTGTACCACCCATGGACGCAACCGCAATCTACAGCCGCGATGCCGGCAGTGTCACCCAGGGTCTGCTGGCCATGTGGGTGGCCGTGGCGTCGTTCTCGATTGCCGACGCGATTGCCAAATGGCACGGGCAGGAGGGTTTTGCGTCGGTTCAGATCGTGTTCTTCCGGTATCTGTTCGGATTGATCCCGGTCGCCGTGGCGCTTTATGTTTCGGGACTTCACCAGATCCGTACGTCCAGACCGGGTGCACATGTGCTGCGCGGCGTGCTGATGTCGGCCGCGCTGGCGCTGTTTTTCTGGGGCCTGAATTATGTGCCGCTGGCCGAGGCAATCGCGGTGGCGTTTACGGCACCGCTGTTCATTACCGCTTTGTCGGTGCCGATGCTGGCGGAACGGGTCGGACTGGCCAGGTGGCTGGCGGTTCTGGTCGGCTTTGCCGGTATGCTGGTGATCGTCCGTCCGGGCGCTGAGACCTTCAAGCCGGAAATGCTGATCCTTGTCGCGGGAACTGCGGTGTTTGCCCTCGGGATCACCTATACGCGGCGGCTGTCGCGAACCGAAACGGCGGCTACCATGTTCACCTGGACAACATTTGTGGCACTGAGCCTGTTTGCGCCACTTGCCTGGTGGACATGGAAGATGCCGCAAGCCGACCATATGACCGGATTTGCCGTGCTCGGACTGATTGGCGGCATGGCGCATTACCTGGTTATCGTGGCATACCGCAATGCACCTGCTGCCGTGGTTGCACCGCAAGAGTATATGGCGCTTGTATGGGGTGCCATAATCGGCTGGATTGTGTGGTCGGAAGTGCCGTCCGGCTGGACCTGGCTGGGGGCAGCGATCGTGGCCGGGGCCGGCGGTTTCATTGCACTGCGCGAGGCCCGTGCGGCGGCTCGAAAACAGACGCGGATATAAAGGCACCCCACAGGTGTAAAGTCACATGGAGATGCTTCGATGGAAGGCCTGAGAACGCCGGACGACCGGTTTGAAAACCTGCCGGGGTATGATTTTGCTCCCAACTATGTAGATGATCTGCCGGGATACGAGGGTTTGCGGGTGCACTACCTGGATGAAGGCCCGGTCGATGCGCTGCACACTTTCCTGTGCCTGCCGGGCGAGCCGACATGGGCTTACCTGTATCGTCACATGATCCCGGTGTTTGCCGCGACCGGGGCACGGGTCGTGGTGCCGGACTGGCTGGGCTTTGGCCGGTCCGACAAGCCTGTCAATGACGCCGCTTACACGTTTCACTTTCATCGCGACATGATGCTGGCGCTGATCAGCAGGCTGGACCTGTTCAACGTCACCCTGGTGGTGCAGGACTGGGGTGGCATTCTGGGCCTGACCCTGCCGGTTGAAATGCCCGACCGCTTCGAGCGGCTGATCGTCAT
>CAYRLR010000143.1:0-6400 GCA_964424975.1 uncultured Anderseniella sp. | reverse complement strand
GGCCTGTTCCAGGGGCTCTGCCGCCCAGTCAGACTGTGCCTCGAGCACCGGCAGCAGTCCGGCCAGCACATCGCGTCCACCGTCGTCCAGCAGGCCGGCGGCTTTTTCCTCCATGGCAAGCGGGCGTCTGGCGAACAGGAACTGTGCCGAGGTCTGCAATTGTATCAGGGTTTTCGCCCGCTCTTTCAAACCCTCCATGGCGGCAAGCAGCTTGTCCTTGTTGCCTGCCTCGCCGAGTGCCGCCAGCATCTCCGGTCCGCCGTCCACATGGGGCAGGACCTCGATCAGGGCATCCAGCAATTCACTGTCCGCCGTCTCGCGCATATAGACGCCGTTGAGGTTTTCCAGCTTGGCAAAATCAAACCTGGCAGCCGACTTGCCGATGCCGCCCAGGGTGAACCATTCGATCATCTGTTCGGTTGAAAACACCTCGTCATCGCCGTGACTCCAGCCCAGGCGGGCGAGATAGTTGCGCATGGCCTGCGGCAGGTAACCCATGTCGCGATAGGCTTCCACACCCAGTGCCCCATGGCGCTTGGACAATTTGGCCCCGTCGGTGCCATGGATCAGCGGAATGTGAGCCATGATGGGCACATCCCATCCCATTGCCTGGTAAATCAGGCTCTGGCGGGCTGCGTTGGTCAGGTGATCAACGCCGCGCACAATGTGCGTGACGCCCATGTCATGATCATCCACAACGACCGACAGATTGTAGGTGGGGTTGCCGTCAGAGCGCAGGATGATCAGGTCATCAAGCTGGTTGTTGGCATATGTGACGCTGCCCTGGACCTGGTCTGCCAGGATGGTTTCGCCGTCCTGCGGTGCCTTGAACCGGACCACAGGTTTGATGCCGTCAGGCGCTTCAGTTGCGGGTCTGTCACGCCAGCGTCCGTCATAGCGCGGCGGGCGGCCTTCCGCGTTGGCCTGCTCGCGCATGGCGGTAAGTTCTTCCGGCGAACAATAGCAGTGATAGGCATGACCTGCATCGAGCAGTTGTTGCACAACCTCGCGGTGGCGGTCGGCGCGCGAATATTGTGATACGACGTCGCCGTCCCAGTCGATGCCGAGCCAGGTCAGGCCATCCCTGATGGCCTGGATGGCGCCTTCGGTGGAGCGTTCGCGGTCGGTGTCTTCGATGCGCAGCAGCATCCTGCCGCCATTGGCGCGGGCAAACAGCCAGTTGAACAGGGCCGTTCGGGCTCCGCCGATATGCAGGTAGCCGGTAGGCGATGGGGCAAATCTCGTCACGACAGGCGCGGTCATGGCCAGTCTCCAAATTAATGAGTGGTGAGTTGAGGCTTTGAATTAGCGTTGCCGCCCGTTTAGCATAGCGATTTCGAGTTTGTAAGGCCTGACAGAAGGTCCCAGGGGTGTTTGGGCATGGACTGGTTTGCTGCACGTGCTGGCCGCGCATACACCTCCATCCGCAAGGGTGAAGGCAGCAGAGCACCTGCCGGCGATGATGATTTACCTGGTGCCGCCGCCCATGATGGTCCTGCAAGCTGGTGGGCAACGCAGATCAAATTGCAGGAGGGGCGCAGCGTGGTGTGGGGGCCGGTATGCCTGCTGTGCGGCCTGATGGCATATTTTTCGGTTCCGGTTGAACCCCCGATTGCTGTCGGTGCGGTAATGGCGCTGGTTGCGGCCGGTTTGCTGCTGGCTGCGCGTGCGGGCCTGGTCGGGGTGCCGGGCGTGCTGGTCAGTTTTGCGCTGGCAGGCTTTGTGCTGGGCCAGGCAGGAACGGTTGCGACAGGCACCAGAGTGCTGCCGGGGTCGACGGGCAAGGTGACGGTGAGCGGCTGGATCGACGAGCTTGGACCGGACCTCGGCAAGCGGCGGCGGATGATTGTCGAGATAGCGCGAATTGCAGAGGTCAAGCCTGACTACTGGCCCGGCAAGGCCCGGTTGTCGGTAGCTTCCGATCATGTTGGCGGGCATGCGCGCGGTGACTATGTCAGGTTTCAGGCATGGCTGTATCCGCCGCTGACACCCGCGATCCCCGGCGGCTGGAATTATGGCCGGGTGGGGTGGTTTGCCGGGATTGGTGCCGGTGGCCGCGTCGCATCGGCGCTGGCAAAGCCTGGGACCATGCCGGACCGCCGTCGCTGGTCCGACCAGCTGGCGGGTTTGAGGTCGGCAATCGGGCAGCGGATTCGCGCGCACTTGCCAAAGCGCCAGGCAGGATTTGCGGTCGCGCTGATTACCGGCGAACGGACAGGCCTGGACAAGGACATGCGCGAGGCGCTGCAATTGTCGGGTCTTGCCCACATACTGGCAATCTCGGGACTGCACATGAGCCTGGTTGCTGGCGGTGTATTCTGGCTGGTGCGCGCCCTGCTGGCCCTGTGGCCGCTGCTGGCGCTGAATTTCCCGGTCAAGAAACTGGCAGCGCTAAGCGGTTGGGGCGCGGCCGGTTTCTACCTGCTGATTTCCGGTCAGGCCATCGCCACCCAGCGGGCCTTCATCATGCTGTCGGTGATGTTTCTGGCGGTATTGCTGGGCCGGTCGGCCATCTCCATGCGCAATCTGGCGGTCGCTGCCATCATCGTGCTGGTGATTGCTCCGCAGGCTGTGCTGACGCCGAGCTTCCAGATGTCGTTCATGGCCGTGATGGGGCTGATTGCCGGTTACGAGCTTTTGGGCGACTGGCAGGGCAGGTTGCGCCACGGGCTGGCCGCCAGACCGCTTTTCCTGAGAGGCCTCGTATACGGTCTGCTGGTGGTGATCGGGCTGTCTTCCACCACGATCATTGCCAGTGCGTTCACGACCCTGCCGGCCGCTTTTCATTTCAACCGGTTTGCGGCCTGGTCGCTGCCTGCAAACGTGCTGGCCATGCCGATTGTAACCTTTCTGGTGATGCCGGGCGCTGTGGCAAGTGTCTGCCTGATGCCGTTCGGGCTGGAATACTGGCCTTTGCAGGTGATGGCGTGGGGGCTTGAGGCGGTGGCCGCAATCGCGGTCATGGTGGCGGGATGGCCCGGTGCTGCCAGTGTTGCCGGCGCCATGCTGCCCCTGTTGGCCTTCCTGGCCGGCATGTTGCTTTGCTGTCTGGCGTTATGGCGTGGCCGGTTGCGCTGGGTGGCCGGCGGCCTGGCCATAGTGGCGGGGCTTGCCGGGATCGGGCTTGGATCTCGTCCCGATATCCTGATTGAACGCACCGCGGCAACCATGGCAGCGCGTATGCAGGGGGATGAACTGGTGCCCGTCTATGCCCGCCGTGGCAGGTTTGCCGTAGAGCGCTGGTTATTGGCTGACGGTGATGACGCTGATCTGGGACAGGCGGCAAAACGGGCCGGCTGGTCATGTGCGGACGATATCTGCCGGGGGCAGGTGAAGGACAAAAGCGTGCTTTGGCTGGGCCGCAAGGCCACCGCGCCGGACGACTGCCGGCGCGCGGACATCGTGGTCTCAGCCAGTCCGTTGCGGCGCAAATGCGGATATCCGTCAGCGCAGCAACTGCATATTGACAGGTTCGATGTCTGGCGCAATGGCGCCCATGCCATCCACATCACCGCCGACGGAAGCTTCAGGGTGGACACCGCGCGCGGCATTTCCGGCAGGCGCGCCTGGGTGTACGAGCCGATTGCACGGCGTAAAATACTGCTGGTCGATCCCGGCCCGTGGGTCGAAAAACCCGCAGCCACGCCGGCAACCCAGCCGAAAACCGCTCAGTAACGGCGCAAAAGGCCTGCAAGCGTGCCCTGCACCTGCACCTGGTCGGGACCGAAGATCCGGGTTTCGTAAGCCGGATTTTCCGCTTCCAGCGCAATGGAATCTCCCTTGCGCCACAGGCGCTTGAGGGTGGCTTCCTCATCCTCGACCAGGGCTACGACGATTTCGCCGTTGCGCGCCGTGTCGGCCCGGCGGATCAGCACGGTGTCGCCGTCCAGAATACCGGCCCCGATCATCGAATCGCCGTTGACCTCGAGCGCGAAATGCTCGCCCGGACGCAGCATGTCAGGCGGTACCGGCACGCTGCCTGTATGTTCCTGGATGGCGGCAATCGGTACACCGGCGGCAATGCGGCCCATCATCGGCACATCGATCATGGCGGCTGCAACCGGTGCCGGGGCAGGGCTTTCGTCCTCGGCCATGCCGCGCGAGCCTTGAATGACACTCGGATTGAACGGTTTGCGTTCCGGCTTGCCGATGACGGCAGGTCCGGCCGAGGCATCGGGCATTTTCAACACTTCCAGCGCCCGGGCGCGATGCGGCAGGCGCCGGATGAAACCGCGCTCTTCCAGCGCTGTAATCAGCCGGTGAATGCCCGACTTGGACCGCAGATCCAGCGCTTCCTTCATTTCCTCGAACGAAGGCGGCACGCCGGTCTCCTTCAAACGATCATGGATCAGCATGAGAAGTTCGTGTTGTTTGGCGGTCAGCATCAAGCGGTTTCCTTTGCCGTTTAACCGGGTGGCTTGAACAAAATAGCGCCAACCGGAATCAGAACAAATGCGAAACCTTTATGACATGTTCCTGCTATGTTCGGCAAGTGGGTACCCGGGAAATTTTGAATTATATAACTGTTGCCGCGCGAATACACCGTGCCCTGACAACGCCGGCCGCATCGGGACGCCAGTTTTGCGTGTTGGGTTGGCGGCCACGTGTAAATGGGCCGGTTGACCACGGTCAACCAGCGCTGCATGATCCGCGCCCGGAGCAGTCCTGGGGTATATCCAGACCTGTTCGAGGTCAGTTTTCGAGTTGAGTGAAGGGGGGGTGCAAGGTGCAGACTGAACCAGCAAAAACCAGGTGGGTAATTGCGGTGCTGGCCGTAGTTTTTCCAGTGTGCCTGTTGGCATGGCTGGGATTTGAATTCTGGCCGGTGGGAGTTCAGGAATCAATCAAGGTTGATGCACTCAAGCAAGAACTGCACAATCGCAGCGTCAAACCACAGGTATCAACCCGATTTATTCGTACCGAATTGATTGATCTCAAGGTCGAAGAGTTCAACATCACGGAGTTGGTAAGTGATTTTGCCGTGGGCAAGGGCGCTATCGAACGAGTGAACAACAGACTGATCGTCGCTGAAGGCAATGGTCGGTTCGTTGAGCTTGAAAGGCAGGCCGCAGGTCACATTTCCGGTCGTGTTCTGATCCCGCGGGTGGAGACCAATGCATCCGCCATGCGAGAATATTTCGCCTCCAGAACACCGTCGGCCAACTTCTCATTGGTGCGAATTACTGATTTGCTATTTCTCCAGGGCGCCTCTGAAATGGTCGTTGCACACAGTTTATGGCATCGAGATGGCAATTGCGTCACAATTAACGTCTCTGTTATTTCGCTTGATGATTTGCTGCAACGGGAGGAGCGTAAGACGGCTCCATGGAAACCCCTGTTTCAGAGCCAACCGTGTGTGACCTTAGGGTGGCCTGATGCAAATGCTTTCGGTGGTCGCCTCGCGCAACTGGACGATGGTCGAATTTTGTTGAGTGTAGGAAATGCGTGGCAGGATCAGCCGGAAAATCCGGTATTGAAGAATGGGGACTATGGCCGCATTGTCCGGATCGATCCCGCTGATGGGACCTACCAGTCTTTTTCAAGTGGTCACCGCAACAGCCAAGGGCTGGCAATCGATTCCGCAAATCGGATTTGGGAGACAGAACATGGTCCGCAGGGCGGAGACGAACTCAATATTCTGAAGCCGGGCGCCGATTATGGTTGGCCGCATGTAACCTACGGGACAAACTATAGCAGCCGAAATTGGAAGTTTTCAAACAGGCAGGGCCATCACGATCAATATGAAAAGCCTGTGTTCGCCTGGCTGCCGTCGATCGCCATCAGCAACCTGGTTGAATTGAGTGGTTTCAATGATCGCTGGGATGGCGACCTGTTGATCACAAGTCTGCGGGCGCAGTCCCTGCACCGTATGCGGCTTGAGGGCGAACGGGTTGTGTACGAAGAGCGCATCCGTATGCATCAAAGGATTCGCGATATCATCAGCCTTGAGGACGGGACGCTGGTTTTATGGACGGACAATGGTCACGTGTTGTGGGTGTCAAGCGTGGATCCGGACCGAACCATTGAAGACCGAATTGCCGAGTTACCCGCCGATCTGCAGGCAGCCATTGGCCGATGTAGCAAGTGCCATGGGTTTGATGCGCAATCGGCAGACCGGGGCAAGGTCTCTTTGTTCAATGTCCACGGAAGCAAACCGGCCCGTGGCCCGGACCATCTCTATAGCAAGGAAATGAAACGGTTCGCGGCGGGCAATGAGTGGTGGGACGAAAACCTGCTGGACCGTTTCATAGCAAGTCCAGAAAAGCTCGTTTCGGGTACTTCAATGGCAGGACAGGGTGTATCGGATATACGGGTGCGCAAGGGTATAATCAGCTTTCTGAAGACTTTGTACTGAGTGTGTCGAGAAATATTCGAGAACTCGTGATATCCGACGCAGCTC
>CAYRLR010000142.1:0-6438 GCA_964424975.1 uncultured Anderseniella sp. | reverse complement strand
TAGCGTTTGCCCCACCAACCGGCTTTTTTGGGTGCTGATGCAGCATCAACAGTTGGCTCGGGTGGGGACCATTTCGGAGGTGAAGGTTCGCTCACCGCCGGTTCGGCAGATGCAGCGCTGCCATTTGAGCTTTCGCTTTCATCCGGCGCTTCGGTTTCCACAGCCTTGGCCTTCTTGACGGCCCGCTTGCGTGGCTTCCTGGCAGGTTTGGCATCCTCCTGCGAGACTTCAGCGTCAGCTTCTGCGGGAACGTCGCTTGCTGCTTCTGCTGTGTCTTCAGGGCTGTCGACCTTGGCTTTCTTGGCTGCCTTGCGCGGACTGCGCTTTCGGGCTTTTGGCTTTTCTTCTGCCTCGGCACCCGGCTCTATGTCAGGTTCGACCGCAGCTTGCTCGGCTTCTGAGTCTTGAGGCTCTGCTGCTGCTGCAACCTCATCGACGTTTGTGCCTTCGGCAGCAGTCTTGCTGCGTCCGCCACGCGAGCGCCGGCGGCGCTTCCTGGGCTTGTCGTCGTCACCTGCATCGGTTCCAGCATCGCTGTCCCCAGTGGCGGCGTCTGCCTGTACAGAAGTGCTCTCGTCTGTCGCGGTATCTGGCGTTGCATCACCGGCTGCCTGTGCCGGTTCGGCAGACACTCCGTCTTCGCTGGAGACTTCGCCATCACGCTCTTCGCGCTGCTTGCGGCCTCCACGGCGTCCCCGGCGACGGCGGCGTTTCTTGCGTGGTTCGCCGTTTTCGTCCAGTTGAACCTCGTTGCTTTTGTCGCTGTCAACCTCGATGCTCTTGTCGCTGTCGCTGTCGCTGTCGGTGTCTTCTTCGGCTATGTCATCGTCGTCGGATTCTGTTGGTTCGTCGTTGGCTTCCATCCCGTGACCCATCGCGACAGCAGTATCTGATGATGTGAGACGCGGGGTCGGGCCCTTGCGGTCCGGCTTGCGTTCGATAACGCTGTCGGCAAGGGCGCGTTCGGCGTCCGGCAGGATGTAGATCGAAATGCCGTAATTCTCTTCGAGCGAAAGCAGGTGGTCGCGTTTTTCATTGAAGATATAGAACGCGACTTCCGGGTGCACCCGTACATCCAGGCTTTCGGGTTTGCGGGACAGAAGGTGCTCCTCGAGGCCGCGCAATACCGACAATGCGCAACTTGAGACGCCGCGGATGACGCCCGTGCCTTCGCAGTGCGGACACTGCATGGTGGAGCTTTCCATCATGCCTTGGCGCAACCGTTGCCGGGACATTTCCAGCAGGCCGAAATGTGAAATACGGCCAACCTGTATGCGTGCCCGGTCGTTCTTCAGAGCATCCTTGAGCTTGCGTTCGACCGCGCGATTATTGCGGTTTTCTTCCATATCGATAAAGTCGATAACGATAAGTCCGGCAAGATCGCGAAGCCGCAACTGCCGGGAAATCTCCACGGCAGCCTCAAGATTGGTTTTCAGCGCGGTATCTTCGATATTGTGCTCGCGGGTCGCCTTGCCGGAGTTGATATCGATCGATACAAGAGCTTCGGTCTGGTTCATCACGATATAGCCGCCCGACGGCAGGGTGACATTCGGCGTGAACAGTCCGTCAAGCTGGCTTTCAACCTGATGACGGGTGAACAGTTGGCGGGTATCCTTGTACAGCTTCACATTGCGCGCATGACTTGGCATGAGCATCTTCATGAAGTCCTTGGCTTCCCGGAAGCCTTCCTCGCCTTCCACGACAACTTCATCGATATCTTTTGAATAGAGATCGCGAATCGACCGCTTGATGAGGTTGCCTTCCTCGTAGACCAGGGTAGGTGCAGCCGATTTCAAAGTCAGCTCGCGCACTGATTCCCACATGCGCAGCAGGTAGTCATAGTCGCGCCGAATCTCGGTTTTGGTTCGCTGCGCACCAGCGGTTCGCACGATAAGGCCCATACCGGTGGGCACTTCGACTTCCCGAATGACATCTTTCAGGCGACGACGATCGCTGGCATCAGTGATCTTGCGTGAAATGCCGCCACCACGCGCAGTGTTGGGCATCAATACACAATAGCGCCCGGCCAGAGACAGGTAAGTGGTCAGCGCAGCGCCCTTGTTGCCGCGCTCTTCCTTGACAACCTGAATCAACAGAACCTGACGGCGCTTGATGACTTCCTGAATCTTGTAGTTCTTGCGCGGTGCCCGTTTGCGAGGCTTTGCCGCGGCAACATCTGCATCACCATCATCATCTGCAACGGAAACGACACTGTCGTCGTCTGCATCTGCTGTTGAGTCTATGTCGTCGCCGTTACTGTCGTCATCTTCATCATCGGCAGTGGCCTGGCTGGCAGCAGGCTCGTCGGCGTCGACTTCGTTTGCTGCAGCGTTTGTTGCGTCTGATCCATCAGTGTCACTGTCGTCGTCTTCCGACCCGTTTTCACCTTGATCTGCGTCACCGTCAGCCGTTTCGCCGTCTACCGGTTCGCTTGCAACCTTGTCGTCCTTGGAGAGTGCAGACCGCGACCGGCGCCGGCGCGGTTTGGTTTTTTCCGGTTCGGATTCTTCTTCCTCGCGCGCCAGGCGGGCATCTTCTGCATCTGCTTCAAGCAGTGCCTGCCGGTCAGCGACCGGGATCTGGTAGTAGTCTGGATGGATCTCGCTAAATGCCAGGAAACCATGCCGGTTGCCGCCATAGTCAACGAAGGCGGCCTGTAGCGACGGTTCAACACGCGTAACCTTGGCGAGATAAATATTGCCCTTTAGAGGGCGGCGAGATGCGGATTCGTAATCGAATTCCTCGATACGATTTCCGCGGACAACGCAAACCCTGGTCTCTTCCGGGTGCGCTGCGTCGATAAGCATTTTGCTGGCCATACTGGCAAATCCTTGCCGTACAAGTTGGCACAAGTTCGGACAGGCGGCGCTCCGGGTGGCGCACCTGTGCGATTGCGATCAATTGTACGGGAGTAATCAGGACGGGCGCGCCTGGTGCCTGTTAGGCACAAAACAACCGGGGATTCACTGCTGAACAGCAGGAACCGGCCGGTTTTTTTGTTTGCCGCGCTCATTCTTTGTTTCCACATGTGTTCGCGCCTGAATCGGGGCGCTGAACGGTTCACTAAACCGCTGCAGGGTTTGGGTCACGCACTGGGCAGATGCCCATCGAACCTGTCACCCTGTGCGGTGACACTCGCAGTTCTACGAAGTGGCTTTCTCCAGCCCGGACTTCGCGAACGCTAAGAAATTTCAGGTCCTGTCTGCGCGTGATGCTGCTCTGCGGCACCGTGAATCCACGCTTCGGGATCAGCCCCGCTTTTATCACGTCTTATGGGTTACGCAATAGCGCGTTTCAAATTTTCCGCTAGGGCAGGCATTTGAATGTACTGATTTGATGAGGTGACTTTCGACCCCTGTCTTCAATTGTCACTGCCCCATGGTAAAATTCGTGACGTTTCTATCAGCCGACCGGGATTATGAATGGACCCCCTAAACGAATGGTTAACCACAGTATAGCTAGAGTCCGTCGAAATGAATCTCGAGACGGGGAAGAGCAATTTCGTGGCTCGCTTGGCGCTACATTTGATCAAGGCTCTGCTGAAACGGCGGACCGCGGCTTGCATTGCCGTGGTTGTTCTCGCCGCAATTCACATTGCCGTGTATCCGGTTCCTGCCAGGGCAACGCCGCCATTGGCCAGCGTTTCCGAAGCGCGAATCGCAGGTGATGAAGCAAGAACCCGTTTTGTGGCCGACCTCGACAGGCCGGTGAGTTACTCCGTCTATGTGATCGACAACCCCTACCGGGTGGTGGTGGACCTGCCGGATGTGCGTTTCAATATGCCTCCCGAAATTGGTGATGAAGGCAAGGGCCTGATCAAGACCTATCGGTTCGGCCGGCTAGCACCGGGCAAATCGCGTATTGTAATGGATACAACCGGCCCCGTGCTGATCGAAAAATCGTTTGTTCTCAGTCCTGAAAACGGTCAACCCGCACGTATGATAATTGACATTATCCAGACCGATCAGCGGACTTTTTCAAGGATAAAGGCAACTGAACCCTCGACCAGAGCCGTGGCGACTTCGTCTGTGCTGCCTCCGCCGGATACTTTGGCCGACCTTTTGCAGCGCGAAGGTGTGGCGCGCATCGACGAAGAGGCTGAAAAGGCCGAGCTGACGGAACTGACTGCCGGGGGTGTTCCCAAGCCCCGTCCCAGGCCCACCCAAACCGCGCGGGCATTCGAACCAGATCCGGTTGCGGCAAGGCCGGTTATTGTGCTGGACCCCGGTCATGGCGGCATTGACGGCGGCACCGTCTCCAGAAAGGGCACCCTGGAAAAGCAGGTCGTGCTGGCGTTTGCTCGCGAACTCCGCAAACGGCTGCTGGCGACCGGACGCTTTGAAGTCCACATGACCCGTAATGACGACAAGTTCATTTCGTTGGGCAAGCGCGTCAAGTTTGCCCGTGCCCAAAAGGCGGATCTGTTCATAGCGGTGCACGCAGACAGCTTGCGTCAGCGCCGCGTGCGAGGCGCAACTGTATACACCTTGTCTGAGAAAGCCTCGGATGCGGATGCAGCCGCGCTGGCGGAAAAGGAAAACAACGCAGATTTCATTGGTGGCGTTGATCTTGGTGAGGATTCAGGCGAAGTGGCCGGCATATTGCTTGATCTGGCACTGCGGGAAACCAAGAATCACTCCATCTATTTCGCTCGCCGGGTAGTCAAGAACCTGAAGTCGGTTACACCGTTGAACACGCGGCCAATGCGCTCTGCCGGGTTCAGGGTACTGCGCGCGCCGGATGTGCCTTCGGTTCTGCTGGAGCTGGGGTATCTGTCGAATCGTCATGATGAGGGCAATCTTGTTTCGTCGAAGTGGCGGCGCAAGGCTGCAACTGCGGTTACAGAGGCCATCGAGGGCTTTTTCTCGCCGGAAGTCGCAGCCCGCCAGCAACTGGCGCAGTGAAAAACCGTGTCCTGAAGCCTTAAGCGTGTTGCGCGCACCGCACTTTTTCTTCATACAAAACATTGCAGTGCCGTCCGATTGCCACAATCTTTGGCTTTGTGAGCCGACGCGACGAATAGATGCGTGTGCTATGGTTCGTTGCACAAGCGGGACGCTACTCTGAATGCTTCGATTTATAAAATATCTGTTCAGCTTTGGGCTGGCGGTGTGTTTCGCCGTCGCATTGGCTTTGGCCTACATCATCTATGATACGTCCAAGACACTGCCGTCTCACGAAAGCCTGGCACAATACGAGCCTCCGGTGATGACACGCATCCATGCTGCCGACGGCTCGCTATTGGCGGAATACGCCAAGGAACGCCGGCTTTTTGTGCCTATAGACGCGGTGCCGAAACAACTGGTGCAGGCAGTCACCTCTGCCGAAGACAAGAATTTTTACAGCCACCCGGGGGTTGACCCGGAGGCGTTGGCGAGGGCGGTTCTGGTCAATATCCAGGCCCGGCTCAACGGTTCGAAACGACGTCTGATCGGGGCATCCACAATCACCCAGCAGGTCGCCAAGAACTTCCTGCTGACCAATGAGCGCACCATAACCCGTAAATTGCGCGAGGCGCTGATCGCCATTCGCATGGAAAGTTCGTTCAGCAAGGATCAGATTCTTGAGCTCTATCTCAATGAAATTTTCCTGGGGCAGGGATCTTACGGGGTCGCCGCAGCATCGTTGAACTATTTCGGAAAATCGCTGGTCGATCTGGATCTGGCGCAGATCGCCTATTTGGCAGCACTGCCCAAGGGGCCCTCGAACTACCATCCCGTTCGTCATCGCGAGCGCGCCATCGAGCGACGAAACTGGGTGCTGGCGCGGATGTATGACAATGGCTACATTTCCGAAGCGGAAATGACCGAGGCACAGGCAAAGGACATCGAGGTGACGCTTCGTCCGTTTGGTGCCAAGTTGTTTGCAGCAGAATATTTTACCGAAGAAGCCAGGCAGGCAGTCGTACGGATTTACGGCAAGGAAGTGCTGAGGACCGGGGGGTTGTCAGTCCGCACCACCATTGACCCCAAGATGCAGATATTTGCACGCCAGGCCCTGGCCGGCGGGCTTATACAGTTTGATCGAAATCACGGCTGGCGTGGTCCGGTATCCAGCATGCCAGTGACTTCAGACTGGCCCTCCGCACTGGCCAAGATGAAACCACTGGATGATGTCTATCCCTGGCGATTGGCGGTCGTACTGGACGTGACTGACGAACAGGCTCGCATTGGACTGCGCCCTTCGCGGGTGGTCAAGGGCAAGGCGGTAAGCGCAAAACAGGGTGTCATTCCACTGCAATTGTTGCAGTGGGCGCGCCAGCACAAGGGCATCAACAAGAATGGTGCGGTGCTTGGCAAGAAGATAACGTCTGCAACCGATGTGCTGAAACCGGGTGATGTTGTATATGCAGCCGCTGTAGGAACAGGAGACACTTACCACTTGGTACAGATACCGGAGATCGAGGGCGGAATGGTTGCCATGGACCCGCACACCGGC
>CAYRLR010000141.1:0-6438 GCA_964424975.1 uncultured Anderseniella sp. | reverse complement strand
ATCGGACGCGGGTAGCCTGTCTGGAACGCAAGGTAACCTGACGACGGTGTTACGACTGTTCGGGCTGGTCGCAAACCCGGCTTTCGCTGGCGATTTCCGAGATGCCTGGCAGGGACAGTATCGCCAATACAACTGTAGCACAGGTTGCCTGACTGGTCGTTTTGATGGACATTCTGGTCAAGTTTCCCGTTGTGTCGGCCGAGATTGCTTTTAACATTGCCAGAGCGGCAGTTTCATTGGCCGCTAATTTCGTGATCTGATGCAGGTGGGAATTAAAGTTATTCTTGTGCGACCAGGGCAGGGCTAAGCAGTGTTCCAGTTGACAATTGATCGCCTGGTTGTCCTCGCAGTCAATGTGTGGGTTTATCTCGCTTATGCACGGGTTGTTGCAACCTACATTCGCAAGACAGGCCGGTTACCCAACCCGGTCGACCCGGCATCGCTCGACGACAAATTTTTCTGGCGCAAGGTTTTTGACCGCAATCCCGAGTTTGCTGCATTGAGTGACAAGCTGGAGAGCAAGCGAATTGCGCGCGAGAAGTGCCCGGACATCTCATTGCCCCGCACAATCTGGACCGGGCAAAGGCCTGAAGATATTCCCGACGCGGTACTGGCCGGAAACGTTGTTGTGAAGGCAACCCACGGGTCGGGTTATTTCAAACTGGTGCGCAATGGCGACTATGACCGGGCCGAGCTTGAAGCCGAAGCAAACCGATGGATGCAGGCACGTTATGGCCGGCGGCACTGGGAATGGGGTTACTTCGTTGTAAAGCCTCGGCTGTATGTCGAAGAGCTGATCCTGGACAGCGATGGTGGATACGACACGACGGAAGCCAAGATGTACTATTATTGTGGCGTGATCTGCAGAACCGTAATGCTCTATAACAGGCAAACTGATCATCCATCTTCAGATGCCTTTCGTCAGGACTGGAGCCTCTTTACCCACCCCAGTTCACTTGGACTGCCTCGTGACATGCGACCGGCACCTGAAAATGTGGACCAGATCGAAATGCTTGCGCGTCAATTGTGTGCGGGCCTGGACCATGTCCGATGTGACCTCTATCTCGTTGGAAACAAAACCTATTTTGGCGAATTCACGCTCTATAACCAAGGTGGTTATTCGGTCGGCGGGACTGGCGATCCTCGCAAGCGGCCTGATTTTGTCTACTGGGATTTGCGGCAATCATGGTTCATGCGTACGCCGCAAAGGGGACTGCCGGGAGTTTATGCGCGTTGCCTGCGCAGGATGATCGAGCGTCGAGATGCGGCGGATACTCAGGCCTGCTTGCCGTAGCTTTTGAATTTGGCAATGACCCGATCCATTTCCCCATCGTCCAGGACATGACCACCACCGAGGCCGAGCACGTCGATATACTGGCGAGCCAGGGTTTCAACTTCGGCTGCCAGTTCCAGCGCCTTGCCGAGATTGCCGGCAAAGGCGATCTGGCCATGATTGGCGAGCAGGCAGGCCTTGTAGCCGCCCGATAGCGCGCTTACCGCGTTTGCCGCCAGTTGATCCGTGCCGAATGTTGCATAGTCGGCCAACGGTATCCTGCTGCCACCCGCAACCGCGACCATGTAGTGAAATGCCGGGATTTCCATGCGCGCGCAGGCAAGCGCCGTGGCCGCCATGGAATGGCAGTGCACGATGGCTTGCGCGTCAGGAAAGGCTGCATAAATAGCAAGATGAAACGGTGCTTCAGACGACGGTTTTCGCTGGTTTTCCGATACGACGCCCTGCATCGACACCTGCACCATGTCGGCCTGCAGATAGTCAGCGTAGGCGATGCCGGTCGGAGTTACCAGGAACCCGTCCTGTGAACGCACGGACACGTTTCCCGAGCGCTGCGGGGACAGGCCCTTTGCGCTCATCGACTGGGCGGTTTCGGCCAACTGTCGGCGAAGGGTTGCGTCATCGTTCATGTGGTGCGCTCCGGATACAATGATAACAGGCCCTCGGTGGAGGCTTTGCATACGCCGCGTTCGGTGATGAGACCGGTCACCAGGCGCGCAGGCGTGACATCAAAGGCCGGATTGGCGGCACCCGAACCGGGAGCCGATACCTGGACCCTGACGATGGACCCGTCCCCGGCCAAGCCGCTCAAGTGGGTGACTTCATCGCTGTTGCGTTCCTCGATAGGGATATCAGCCACGCCGTCTGTCACGGACCAGTCTATGGTTGAGTGCGGCAGCGCCACATAGAACGGGATATCATTGTCCTTTGCAGCCAGGGCTTTCAGGTAGGTGCCGATCTTGTTGCACACATCACCGTTGCCGGCAGTGCGGTCGGTGCCGGTGATGACCATATCCACCTGGCCATTCTGCATCAGATGCCCGCCGGCATTGTCGACCACGATGGTGTGCGGCACGCCGTGACTGCCAAGCTCCCACGCGGTAAGCGCTGCGCCCTGGTTGCGTGGCCGGGTTTCATCGGCCCACACATGCACCGGTATGCCCTTGTCGTGCGCCATGTAGATCGGTGAAAGTGCTGTTCCCCAGTCAACGGTTGCAATCCAGCCGGCATTGCAATGGGTCAGGATATTGATGGTTTCGCCCGGTTTTCCTGCCGCGATGTCTTCGATCAGCCTGAGGCCGTTGCGCCCGATACGTGCATTGGTTTCAACATCGGCATCACAAAGATCGGCAGCTCGTCCATAGGCTGCGGCAAGCCGGTCCTGGCGCGGCAGATTGCGAACTGCGCCAAGCATTTCATCGAGTGCCCACATCAGGTTGATGGCGGTGGGCCGGGTGCGGCGCAATCTGGCGTCAGCTGCTTCAAGCGCCTCGTCAGATGCGTCCTGGCGCAAGGCCAGGCAAACGCCGTAGGCAGCGGTCGCGCCAATCAGGGGGGCGCCTCGCACCTGCATGATCTCTATGGCGCGGGCAGCGTCTTCGACGGTCTCCAGTGTGACGATTTCGAATTCATGCGGCAGCCGGGTCTGGTCGATGATGTCGACCCGCCAGCCATCTTCATTCAGCCATATGGAACGATAGGACTTGCCTGAAACTTTCATGGTGTCAGTTCCCGCTGCTTTCCAGGCCAAGGCGCAGACCAAGGCCTGCGAGAATCGACCCGCCAATCCAGTGGGCTATGCGCTGACCCGCGAGGCTCTGGCTGATCCGGCCCACAATCCGGTGCGCCAGGCAGACGGCAACAAGATCCGCAGAAGAAAAAACCAGGTTTACTATGGCGCCCAGGATCAAAAACTGCAGCCATGCCGGAAACGCTGCCGCCGGATCAACAAACTGCGGCAGAAAGGCGATGAAGAAAATCGCTGTCTTTGGATTCAGCACTTCAACCAGCACGCTTTGTATGAAGGTTCGCCCACGCCTTGAGGCAACGGGTTCGCGAGCGGTCTCGTCAACGCGCTGGACGATCATTCGAAACCCCAGCCAGACCAGGTAGGCAGCGCCGGCAAACTTGATGACCAGATAGGCGACAGGCACCTGGGACAGAAGAAAACCCAGACCAAGTGTTGCTGCAACCACGTGGAAATAACCACCCAGGTGAATGCCGAAAGCGGCCATCAATCCGCCCCTGCGGCCACGGGCAATGGTCTGCGCGGTGGCATAGATCAGCGCAGGGCCGGGCATATAGGCAAAAATCGCGGTGGCCAGGAAAAAGGCCATCAGCGTGTCCGCGTCAGCCATGTCTAGTCTCCTGCATAGTCCACTAGGCGATGTACCTTGATGTTCTTGTCGATGAGCTTTTGCGCACCGCCGAGATCAGGCAAATTGATAACAAATGCGGCTGCAACCACCTCGCCGCCTGAATCGTGGATCAGATCAATGGCGGCTTCTGCGGTGCCGCCGGTTGCAATCAGATCATCGATCAGCAGAATTCTGTCGCCGGCGGAAATGGCGTCTGCGTGAATCTCCATGGTATCCACCCCGTATTCCAGTTGGTAATCCCTGCCGATGACCTTGCCGGGCAGCTTGCCCTTCTTGCGGATCGGCAGGAAGCCGAGGCCGAGTTCGTGCGCGATGGCGCCGCCCAGGATGAAACCGCGCGCCTCTATGCCGACGACATAGTCCACATCGCCGGACAGGAACGGCCACATCAGTTCATCCACCGTGGCGCGAAAGGCGTGCTTGTTGGCCAGCAGGGTCGTGATGTCGCGAAACTGGATACCCGGTTTTGGATAGTCGGGAATGGTGCGGATGTGGCGGCGAATGTCAAAGCCGTTACGAAGATCCATCAGGCCGGTCCTTGTTGCTTGAGACGAATTGGGTTCATGACCTAGCGGGCTTTATCAACGAAATCGTCGAAGTGAGCAACCGCAGCGCGCTTGTCGGCCTCGTCCATGAACGAGCCGATGAAGCTGTTGCGCCCCAATTGCACAATTTCAGCCTGCGTGAGGTTCAGTGCATCGGCTATGGCCAGGTAATTATCGTTCACATAACCACCGAAGTAGGACGGATCGTCCGAATTGACAGTCGCGCAGATACCGGCTTGCAGCATGCGCCGGAGCGGGTGGTTTTTCAGGTCCGGCACCACCTGGAGACGCTTGTTTGACAATGGACACACGGTCATCGCCATGCCGCTGTCGGCAATGCGGCGCACCAGTGCCGGGTCTTCCAGCGCCCGGTTGCCGTGATCGATGCGCTCTATGTGCAGATCGTCCAGTGCTTCCACCACGTAGGAGGGCGGTCCTTCTTCACCGGCATGGGCAACCGGCGTGAAACCGTGCTCGCGCGCTTCGCCGAATACGCGTTTGAATTTGGACGGCGGATGACCTTTCTCCGAACTGTCCAGGCCGACACCATGAATATGGCCCTTGCAGGAACAGGCCTGTGCAAGAGTGTCAAACGCTTCGTCTTCACTGAGATGACGCAGGAAGCACATGATCAGTTTCGAGGTGATGCCGAACTCCCGTCTGGCCTTGTCGAAAGCATCGGTGAGGCCGGATAGAACGGTGTCGAACGCGACACCGCGTGCGGTGTGGCCCTGGGGGTCGAAGAAGACTTCCACATGGGTGACGTTCTGTGCCGCCATCCTTTCCAGATATGCCCAGGCAAGATCAAAGAAATCTTCCCGCTTCAGCAGGACGGACATGCCCAGATAGTAAACATCGAGGAAGTCCTGCAGGCAGTTGAACTCGTAGGCCTGGCGGATGTCTTCCACGGTGGCATAGGGCAGGTCGATCCGGTTGCGCCGGGCGAGGCTCATCATCAGTTCCGGTTCAAGTGTGCCTTCGATATGCAGATGCAGCTCTGCCTTGGGCATTTCGGCGATAAAGCGGGAGAGATTCATGTTTCACCTGGATCGGGAGCGTTCGACACTATCGGTTCAATACCCGGCCTGCAACGGCATCGAGTTTTGCCAGCAATTGCACGTCACGCTTTTCAGCAGCCGTCATGATGGCGTACTCCAGTGCCGTGTCAGACTGGATCGGGCAGGGCTGGTGCTCGGCGGGCAAGTCACGTGCAAGCCGAGTGACCAGCCTGATTGCATTGGAGACGTTGGCGCGCATGGTGTCGAGGATGGACGTGATATCAACCGCGCCATGATCTGGATGCCAGGAATCAAAGTCTGTCACCATGGCCGCCGTAGCATAACAAATCTCGGCTTCGCGAGCCAGCTTGGCTTCCGGCATGTTGGTCATGCCGATCACATCACATCCCCACTGCCGGTAGAGCTTGCTTTCGGCCATGCTGGAGAACTGCGGACCTTCCATGCACAGATAGGTGCCGCCGCGGGCATGTGGTATGTCTTCTGCCCTGGCTGCAGCCTCCAGGGCATCGGCCAGCAAGGGTGAAACCGGGTCGGCAACCGAGACATGCGCGACACAACCGTCTCCGAAAAAACTCTTTTCCCGGGCAAAGGTGCGGTCGATGAACTGGTCGACGATCACGAATGTGCCGGGCGGCAGTTCTTCCCTGAAAGAGCCGCAGGCAGATACCGACACAAGGTCAGTTACACCAGCGCGCTTCAGGACATCGATATTGGCACGATAGTTGATACTGCTGGGCGATATCCTGTGGCCACGACCGTGGCGCGGCAGAAACACGACCGGAAGGCCTGCAATCTCCCCGCGCCGAACCTCATCGGAAGGTTCACCCCAGGGGCTTTCAATCCGCTCCCAGCGGGCATTGTCCATCTCGATGTCGTAGACACCTGATCCACCGACAATACCGAGAACTGATCTGGTCATTTCGTTATGCTCCAGAAAAAAAAGCCCGGACGTTGCCATCCGGGCTTGTGGTTCAATACGATCCCAATGCTGTCACGGGATCAGTGCGGTTCACGGCCCCAGACACGCTTTTTGGTCAGGAACAACAGCAGCGAGAGCAGGGCAAGGTACAATACAACCTGAAACCCCATCGACTTGCGCTGTTCCATTTTCGGCTCGCCGGCCCAGGTCAGGAAAGCGGCAACATCGGTCGACATCTGTTCCACGCTGGCCTTGGTGCCGTCAGCATATTCAACAGCATCTT
>CAYRLR010000140.1:0-6453 GCA_964424975.1 uncultured Anderseniella sp. | reverse complement strand
GCGGTGCTGCACTGGTGGATCCGCCCGACCGACATCCGCAGTGCGCGCGCCGCGATCGTGCATGACTGGATCTATCACACCCACATCCTGCCGCGCAGCCTGGCCGACGCGATCTTCCAGGTGGTGCTGCGCCTCGACGGCATGCCCAGGCGCAAGGCGAAAATACTGACGGCGGCGGTGCGTGCTTACGGCAAGCGCGCCTACATGGCCGGGCCTGACCGGCTGGTCGAGCGCTCGCCGTCACTGGCCGGTCACATCCGGCCCACGTCCGACATCGAATAATCACAGGAGGCTTTCAGACATGCTTGGCAAGGGACGCGCCGAGGCGATCACGCCGGCGCACATGGCCGCGATGGCCGACGAAATCGGCTGCCATCCGGCGGACCTGGAAGCGATTTCCAGGGTGGAAAGCGGCGGCTTCGGCTGGTTTGCCGACGGGCGCATCAAGATATTGCCGGAACCGCACAAGTTCTACAGCGAGTTGCCGAAAGACCTGCGCACCGCCGCCCTGAATGCCGGGCTGGCAACGCGCAGCTACAAGGGCACGAAGGCGAGCGGGCATTACAAGCGCATGAGCGGGCCGGCGCCCCGTTATGCGCTGCTGCAGCGGATGATTGCATTCAACCGGCGTGCGGCGTTCCGGGCCATGTCGGTGGGCAGCTACCAGATCATGGGGTTCAATGCCGAACTGTGTGGTTTTGCCGATGCGGAGGCGATGTTCAACGCGTTCTGCGACAGCGAGGTCAACCAGCTGCGCGCGGTGAAGACCTTCCTGCTGAAAAAGGGGCTGAAGGGCGCCCTGCAGCGCGGCGACTTCGACAGGATCGAACTGAAATACAATGGCGGCGGGCTGAACGGAGCCTATGCGAAGCGCATGCGCGCCGAGGCGGCGAAACTGCGCAAGGGCAAGTGGAAGGATTACCGGCCGGGCTCGATGGCGGTGCCGGTGCCGGTTGCGCCGGGGCCTGTGATGGCCCCGGAACCGGTCATGGTCGAGGATGTGAATATGCGCTCGACCGGCATCGAAAAGACCGGCGCGGCCGCAGGGGCGGTTGTGACCACGGTCGGTGCCGGTCTGGCTGCTGCCTGGCAGAGCGGGCTTTGGGTGCTCGTGAGCGTCATCGGCGCGGTCCTGACTGCATTCATCATCTGGCGAGTTTTAAAAAGGAGATAGAATCATGTCGTGGATTATCTGGGTTTCACTGCTGATCGCGGCCGCGATGGCCGTTTGGAATTTTGTGCCGGCGGTGCGCGAGCGCCTGCGCGGCTTCACCACCGTGCTGGACGGCAGCGCGCTGGCGGCTGGTGCCATGCCGATCTACTGGACGGTGGAGGCCGGCGTCGAGGGCTTGAAAGCCAGCGAGTGGCGCGCATGGGTGCCGACCGACTGGCAGCCCTACCTTTTGATGCTGATTCCCGTGTGGTTCATCATCAAGCGGCTGATGACGCGAACGCCAGTGGGCGGGGGCAGCTAGATGGGGATCTTCGCAAGTCTCGGGTCGGGCGCCATATTCGGCGCCATCAAGGGGCTGGGCGGCATCGCCACCGACCTGCGCAAGATGCGCCTGAACGCCGAGGTGGCCATGGCGCAGACCAAGTCGGCGGAACGGCGCGAGGAACTGAAGGCCGAGATCGAGCGGCTCGACCGGCTGGTGACGCTGAGCGAGCAGGCCGGCAAGCACATGCAGGCGCAGACACAGGACTGGTGGATGAAACTGCCGATGCTCGGCATCATGACATGCGCATTCCTGTGGGTTGCCGGCATGACGCTGCGCTCGATGTATCACTACGGCGCGCCGATCGACCTGGACCCGTCGATGATCGAAATCCTGAAATCGGTGATCTATTCCATGTTCGGCGTGGCCGGGTTGCTGATGGGCGTGAACCGGTTGCGATAGGCCGATGAAAGGACCTGAACCATGAAGACATTCCCGGCCCGCTGCTATCACGGCGGCAAGGCATACGCCACCAGCCTGAAAGCGCTTGATTACGAGCAGGCAAAGGCATTCTGCCGCCTGCGCGGGTGGAAGCTGGAGGAAATCGCGGCTCGATATAACCCGGACTGACCGGGCGTATGCGGATCAGCACAAGACAAGGCCCGCCCGGTTTGCACCGTGGCGGGCTTTTTGTTGGGATTTATATACTTGACTCCCTAAGCAATGTAAGGTAGTTATCTACCATGCATTGAGGGAGAAAATAAATGAGCCGTTCCACAATCAGCGCTTTTGAGATTTTCAAAATGTTTCCGGATCAGGAAGCGGCCCGCCACTATCTTGAAGAACGACGCTGGCCAAATGGAGTTTCCTGCCCTCATTGTGATAGGGCCGACCGCATCACCCCTCGTAAAGACGGCTTCTACCGCTGCAACCCATGCAAAAAGGATTTTACGGTTCGTACAGGCACGATTTTTGAACGTTCGCATATCCAGCTTCACAAGTGGCTTTTCGCCATGTATCTGCTTATGACAGCGCGCAAGGGCATATCCAGCTTGCAACTGGCCAAAGAGATTGGCGTCACCCAAAAGTCGGCGTGGTTCATGCTACAGCGCATTCGTGAGGCTTGCGGCAACGATCCAACAGTGTTGAGCGGCATCGTCGAAGTTGATGAAACATATATTGGCGGCAAGGAAAAGAACAAGCATTCCGACAAGAAAATCCGCGCGGGTCGCGGTCCTGTCGGCAAGACTGCGGTGCTTGGAATGCGCGAGCGTGGAGGCCGCACCAGAGCCAAACCGGTTCAGCGCACAGATGCTCACACGCTTCACACCGAAATTCACATGAACGTCCAGACCGGATCGACAATTCACACAGACGAACATCGCGGCTATCAAGGCATTGGCGGTATGTTCTACAATCATGAGAGAATCAATCACGGAACCGGGGAGTATGTGCGGGACGGCATAACCACAAACGGGATTGAAAGCGTGTGGGCGGTCTTGAAGCGTGGCCTGCATGGTGTATATCATCACGCTAGCGAAAAGCATCTGCACCGCTACGTCCATGAGTTTACATTCAGGCTCAACGATGGTGACGTTAAGCGGCATACCTTGGAAAGGCTTGCAAGCCTTGTGTCGGCATCCGTAGGCCCACGCCTTACATATCGAGATTTGATCGCATGAAAACCGATATGAAAGCACTGGATTTAATCACCGATACTGTGCTGGCCTACCGCCGCAAACCCCAAAAGACAGACGCGCCTGTAGATGATCCTCCGGTCGCGGATTTCACCTTTTATGAGTTCTTTGCCGGCGGGGGTATGGCACGCGCTGGACTAGGTCCGAATTGGCGCTGTCTGTTTGCAAACGACTTCGATTTCAAAAAGGGCGTGACCTATCAGGACAACTGGGGTGACGGTACGATAACCGTCAAAGACGTTGGCAAGGTCGAGGTAAAGGAAATTCCCGGCACAGCCGATCTGGCGTGGGCGTCTGTCCCCTGCCAAGACCTGTCACTGGCTGGAAACGGCGCTGGTTTGAAGGGGGATCGCTCCGGCACGTTCTGGCCATTTTGGCGTCTTATGCAGCAATTGAAGGCCAAGAAACGCGGGCCGCGAATGATCGTGCTTGAAAACGTTTGCGGCACCCTGACATCGCACGGCGGCCAAGATTTCACGGCAATCGCAGATGCTCTCGCAGATGACGGATACAGGTTTGGTGCGGTCGTCATAGATGCCGTAGAGTTTGTCCCTCAATCGCGCCCCCGGCTGTTCATCATCGCGGTAACGGACTCCCTCGAAATCCCTTCCGAATTGTTGAGTGACGATGCAACTATGCTCTGGCACTCGAAAGCATTGCAGGTGGCACAGATGCGCCTAACCGGCAAAGCGCGGGACAACTGGCTTTGGTGGAAATTGCCGTCTCCCCCCCGCCGCGACAATCGGTTTGTCGATCTGGTTGAGGAAAACCCAAAAAGCGTGAAGTGGCATGAGCCCGATGAAACGGCAAAGCTGATTGGAATGATGAGTTCCGTTAATCGGGAAAAGCTGGATGACGCACAAAAATCCGGTCAATTGATCGTTGGCACTGTTTACAAGCGCACCCGGCTCGATGAGAACGGTAAAAAGGTTCAACGCGCTGAAATTCGCTTCGATGACGTTGCGGGATGCTTGCGGACTTCCAGCGGTGGCTCCAGCCGCCAGTTGATTGTCGTCGTTAAAGGAAAAACTGTGCGGTCACGGTTGTTGTCCAGCCGGGAGGCCGCGCGGCTTATGGGGTTGCCAGAGCAATACAAGTTGCCAAAAAAATACAATGAAGCTTATCATCTTACGGGTGACGGTGTTGCCGTTCCGGTGGTGAGATACATCGCTGAAAAGCTGCTTGAGCCTACCCTGGACAACAATCCGTTAAAGGTTTCCGATGTCAGCCGTCGTTCCATGCGCAAAGAGCATTGATCTGCAACAGCAGATCGACGAATACGCGAAATCCTTGAAGATAGAAGGCCACACGCTTGGCGAACACGGTCTTTCGGAAAAGGATTTCTACGAAAGCGGAATTCTGGAAGGTGCAATCCAGCAGATACGCGGCCAGTATTCCGCAACGATGAATCAGAAAAGAGATTTTGTTGCCCGCGTTCTGAGGCATATGGAAGATCATGAGTACATCGAAAGCTGGAAATCTGCGGGGAGTTCTAATCGTCACGACTACTCAATAGTTTTGCCGGGGGGACGTGTGTCAGTCGTTGAATTGAAGGGCTGCCTTGATGGCAATAACACCAACATTTTTGAACGCCCGCCACATGCGCAAGAATTTGTGATCTGGAGCGTTTGCACCAATGCTGGTGCTGACCCGCGCAAGAATGTCTGGTCTGGAATACACACTCAGACTGAGTGCAGAAATCATCGAGAACGAAAAGCAGGTAGATGGCTTGATCGTATGGGATTGGCTCTGCGGATCAAACCTGCGACCGTGCCCAAAACTGGAAAGGCTGACCGGCAAGCGCCTGACCACTGTTGGGCAATACCAGTTGCCACCGCCCTGCATCTATCTGTTTCCCAGAACGGTGGCGAGCGTGAGGAATAACCCGAACCCGGAACCACACCAACTTGAGGACGTGGGATTTCTTTTTGCTTTGAATGAATGTTTTGGCGGCTATTTTGATGAAATCAACAGGGTTCGGTTTCTCGCAAATCACAAGGGCGGCGAGACAGTCAGAACAACATCGGTGGAGCGCAACGGCATCGTGGAAAAGGAATCTCGGGCAACCCCGATAAGGCGGCGTTGATATTTAGGGAGTCAAGTATATAAATCCCTTTTTGTTGCGCGAGGGCAGGGTGGCTGGCCTCATTTGTCAGTTGAATTGATTTGGTGGCGGGTCTTGCTTTTCATCCCACCTGTCAAGAGTTTCTTTCATCAGCCGCTGAGGCGCGGCGCACACCCAGCGCGCCTCGATGCGCGGGTCCGGCGGCAGGCAGTGATACACCGGCAGCGGGTCGAGCGCGGTGCTGACCAGGCTGTAGGTGCGGTGGTTCCATGTGTATCGCGCCGGGGCGTAGCCGCTGGCATTGGGCACGTCGAAATGCGTCCTGGTGCCGTCGGGGTCAATCAGCCGGATGATCATTTCAGGGTCCACCTGATGATGGCCCTGCCGATCAGGGTGAACACGATGGCGATGAATGCCAGCCATGCGATGTAGAGAATGATCAGGTTCATGGTATTCAGCCTCCTGTAGCAGCGTCGCCCCATTGCGCGGCCATGGCTGTGGCCATGCCGGGAAAGAACAGGCTGCGTTTCGTGGCGCGATCTGCGCCGGGTGATGCTGTGTGAACCGAGGCGCGGGCGGTTGTGCCGTCCAGCGCGCCGGTGGGCCTGAGCCGGGGCAGGTCGCGCAGCCAGAAACAGGTGCGTTTGCGTTCATTGTCAGGCCCTGCCGGGTCATGCCAGAACTGCCATGGCTGCACTGATTGCGCGAACGGCTGGTAATTGCGGATGCGCTGCTTGGCGTGCTTGTGCATGACCGGGTTTTCGATGGCCACGCGCGGTATCGGCGCATTCCAGCAATCGGAAAACAGGTCGGCGGCGTCATTCAGCGCCTGCCACATCCAGTCGAGGCGTTCGGGTTCGGTCATACCGGCCCAGTTGTCCGGATAGCCTGCCTGCCGGTTGCGGGGCGGCCTTGTCAGCCAGCGCACGCCGGAATTGCACAGCCGGGTGCACGGCGGGTGCATGACGGCCAGCAGGTCCCAGTTGTCCATGTGGATGACGCGGCGGATGTCGGCCTGAATGTGCCGGTTTGACGGCCGGTCTGCCGGCATGATGTCGCACGACCATGCGTCATGGCCTCGGGCCAGAAAGGCGTCGCGGACAATGCCGCTGCGTTCGCATCCGATCAGGACTTTCATGCGGCCGCCCGTACCAACTTTTTGCCCGCCCGCGCGCCGGACCTCGGTTTCGCCTTGCGCGGTTTTTGGGGCTTGCGGACTGCCAGGTTGTCCCAGTATTTAAGGGCTGCCTCGTGC
>CAYRLR010000139.1:3879-6479 GCA_964424975.1 uncultured Anderseniella sp. | reverse complement strand
CTGTGGCATGGCGGCAGCCGCAGCGGAAACCTGTTCTCCCGCAACGTCTCGGTTGATGTCGCAAGCATGCCGTCTGCTTCGGGGGTGCCATTTCAGTCACGCGCAATGGACAAGCACGACATTGCCAGTTTCCGACAGTGGCATCGCGATGCGGCCTTGCGGGCACGCGAGGCCGAGTTCGACATTGTTTATGTTTATGCAACCCACGGCTATCTGCTGTCGCATTTTCTGTCGCCGCTGACCAATCATCGGACAGATGAATATGGCGGCAACCTGACCAACCGCACCCGCCTGTGCCGCGAACTGATTGAAGAGACAAAGGAGGCTGTCGGCGACACATGCGCTGTTGCAGTCCGCTTCGCCGTGGACGGTCTGTCCGAAGACAGCGAGAGCCGTGACATGTTCGCGATGCTGGCGGAAATGCCGGACCTGTGGGACATCACCGTTGACGACTACTCCCATGAGATGGGCGTATCGCGCTTTGTCACCGAAGCGTCGCTGGAACCGCTGATGGCATTTGTAAAATCAGCAACAACCAAACCGGTTGTAACCGTCGGGCGCTTTACCTCACCCGACACGATGGCCAGCCACATCAGGCGCGGCGTCTCGGATTTCATCGGCGCTGCCCGGCCCTCGATTGCCGACCCGTTCCTGCCTGACAAGATTGCCAATGGCAGACAGGACGACATCCGCGAATGCATCGGCTGCAATATCTGTTACGCAGGTGACAGCCTCGGCGTACCGATCCGCTGCACCCAGAACCCGACCATGGGGGAAGAATGGCGCAAGGGCTGGCATCCCGAAACCATTGCCGCAAAACAATCTGACGACAAGATACTGGTTGTAGGGGCCGGACCAGCCGGGCTCGAATGCGCGCGCGCCCTGGGACAGCGTGGCTATGACGTGATGCTGTCGGACGCCCGCCGGGAACTGGGCGGGCGGGTATCCCTTGAGGCCCGGCTGCCGGGCTTGAGCGAGTGGGCGCGGGTGCGCGACTACAGAACCCGGCAACTGCAGAACATGCCCAATGTGCAAATCTACCCCGAAAGTGAACTGAGTGCAGACGATGTGCTGCTGGTCGAACCCGATCATGTTGTCATTGCGACCGGCTCAACCTGGCGCAGGGATGGGTTTGGCCGATCCAATCCCGCAGGGATAGCGGGGCTGCAGACCCAATCACAGGTGATGACACCGGATGATATAATGGCCGGGCACCTGCCTGCCGGCCAGGTGCTGGTGTTTGACGACGATAATTACTACATGGCGCCTGTTGTCGCGGAGTTGCTGCAAACCACAGGATGCAGGACAACATACGTAACACCCGATAATCTGGTTGCAGGATTTGGGCAACGAACAGCCGAACAGTCCGGAACACAGAGGCGGCTGATGGAACTGGGCGTCGACCTGGTTCTGGCGCACAATTTGCATAGCCTAGCTGATGGCGAAGCTGTTCTCGGCTGCAGCTATACCGGCCGCATCCGGAAACTGTCCGTGGATGCAGTCGTCATGGTCACAGCCAGATCGCCCAACGAAACCCTGTATCAGCAGTTGGCCAGGAGACTTTCAGACAACACAGCCGGAACTTTGAAATCCGTCCACCGTATCGGTGACTGCGAGGCGCCCGCCATCATCGCATCAGCGGTCTATGCCGGCCACAGGTTCGCACAGGAGTTTGACGCCGCAGATCCAGGCAGCCATGCCGTCAAACGGGACCGGGTAGAAGCATGAAGGCCAGCTTGGCTGGAACTACTCATTGGCAGCGATTGCCGCCTGCACGTCCCGGTCGCGTTTCTTTTCTGCCCTGAACATCAGGAAGCCAGCAATAACCACACCGACAGTCACCACGCCCACGATAATCGTGGCAAGGGCATTGATGTCCGGCGTCACGCCCAGCTTGACCTTGGAAAAGATCAGCATCGGCAGCGTGGTGGATCCCGGTCCGTTGGTGAAGCTGGCAATCACCAGGTCATCCAGCGACAGGGTGAATGACAACAGCCATCCCGACACCATGGCAGGTGCGATGATCGGCAAGGTGATGTCCCACAATACGCGCAGGGGCGTGGAACCAAGGTCCATGGCGGCTTCCTCGACCGAATTGTCCATCGACGTCAGCCGCGACTGAATGATGACTGCCACATAAGCCATCGAGAAGGTTATGTGCGCCAGCGTTACCGTCATGGCCCCGCGTCCGGCCGGCCACCCGATCAGGGTTTCAAGACTGACGAACAGCAACAGCAGTGACAGACCGGTAATAACGTCCGGCATGATGAGCGGCGCCGAAATCATGCCCGAAAACAAGGTGCGACCCTTGAAGCGTCCCAGCCGCGCCAGCGCGAGGCCGGCAAAGGTGCCGAGAATGGTTGCAAAACTGGCCGAGACCACTGCGATCTGCAGAGACAGAAGCGCCGCGTCAATAACCTGGTCGTTTTCAAGCAACTTGCCATACCACTCGGTTGAAAACCCACCCCACACGGTCACCAGCCTCGATGAGTTGAACGAATAGGCCATCATGATCAGGATCGGCACATACAGGAAAGCAAAGCCGAAACACAACACGGACAGCAGAAAAACGGAGCGCTTTTGCATTATTCTACGCCCTC
>CAYRLR010000139.1:0-3869 GCA_964424975.1 uncultured Anderseniella sp. | reverse complement strand
CCTCCGCTTTTGCCTGATAGTGATTGAAGATCATGATCGGCACCACCAGCAGCAGCAGCAGGACAATCGCAACCGCCGACGCCACCGGCCAGTCCGTGTTGAGGAAGAACTCGTCAAACAGCACCCGCCCGATCATCGGACTGCTGCCGGTGCCCAGCAATACAGGAATGACGTACTCCCCCGTTGCCGGGATAAACACCAGCATCGAACCAGCCACTATGCCGGGTACTGACAACGGCAGGGTAATGTCCAGGAACGTCCGCATGGGCCTTGAGCCCAGGTCCATCGCAGCCTCGTTCAGCGTATTGTCCAACCGTTCCAGGTTGGCATACAACGGCAGAATCATGAATGGCAGGTACGAGTAGACAATGCCGATATAGACCGCAAAATCTGTGTTCATCATCTTCAGCGGTTCGTCAATGATGCCGATCGCAAGCAGCACATTATTGATGGTGCCATTGGTACCCAACAGTCCGATCCACGCATAGATGCGCAACAGAAACGATGTCCAGAACGGCAGAATGACCAGCAGCAGCAGAATGTTGCGCGTGGCACCGGATGAACGCGCGATGCCATAGGCCATCGGATAGCCGAGCAACAGGCAGAAAACAGTCGAGATGGCTGCGATCTTCAGGGAGTTCAGATAGCCCGTATAATACAGCGAGTCATTGATCAGATAACCGAAATTGGTGGCCACATTGGCCTTCAGCGCCTCCCAGGTGAACGGTATCTTGAAAGGCGGGATCGAATAGGCTGCCTCTGATACGGCAATCACCATCACGATGAAAAATGGCGTCAGAAAGAACAGCAGCAACCAGAAATAGGGAATGCCTGCAACGATCTGGCGCCAGCCATTCCGGTTGAGCCAGCGCTGAAAACCGCTCATCTGCTTGGCAGGAGGCCCGACATCCCGGCTGGCAAGATCACTCATTATGGTTCCTCCGGCAACACGATCGCCGAACTTGCGTCCCAGGTCAGCCAGACCTTGTCGTCCCAATCCACATGCCGGTCAGTTTCACCAACCCGCTGGTCATTGACACGATTGACGCGAATCAACTCGCCTGTCGCCAGTTTGACCCGGTACAGCGAGTCCTTGCCGAAATAGCCGAGATCAAGCACCTCGCCTTGGACGGCGTTGAAATCGGTTTTTGCCGGTTTTGACCGGGAGATGGAGACCTTCTCCGGCCGCACGGCAATGCCGACCTTGTCGCCAACCTTGATATCGCTGGTGGCCGGTACTTCAAATGTGCAACCGGCCCGGTCTGCCTCGATGTGAGCCATTCCTGCCGTGATGTCTTTTACCACGCCGTCGAACAGGTTGATGGACCCGATGAAATCGGCGGTAAACCGCGTCGTCGGGAACTCGTAGATATCGGTGGGCGTACCGACCTGTTTGATGACACCGCGATCCATGATGGCAATGCGCGAGGCCAGTGTCATCGCCTCTTCCTGGTCGTGGGTCACGACGATGAATGTGACGCCCAGTTCATCCTGAATATTCATCAGTTCAAACTGGGTCTGCTCGCGCAGTTTCTTGTCGAGCGCGCCGAGCGGTTCATCGAGCAACAGCACTTTGGGGCTTTTTGCCAGCGCACGGGCAAGTGCCACACGCTGACGCTGGCCGCCCGAAAGCTGGTGCGGTTTGCGGCCGGCAAACTGGCCAAGTTGCACCAGGTCGAGAAGTTCTCTGACACGGTCCTTGCGCTGCGCGTCGCTCAGGCTCTCGTGCTTGAGACCATAGCCGACATTCTTTTCCACATTCATGTGCGGAAACAGGGCATAGGACTGGAACATCATGTTCACAGGACGGTTGAACGGCTGCACATCGGCCATGTCCTGTCCATCAATGACGATGCGGCCCGAAGTGGGGGCCTCGAAGCCTGCCAGCATGCGCAGCAAGGTGGTCTTGCCGCAACCAGACCCGCCGAGCAGGGCAAAAAGTTCACCCTTGCCGATTTCCAGTGACACATTGTCCACGGCGACGAAGTCACCGAATTTCTTGGTCACATTCTCGATGCGAATGAAATTGGTGTCTGCCGTCATATGGAGAACCTGTGCTGACTTGCGAGGAGCATCCCGCAAGGTTCGTGTGAACCTTGCGGGCACGATGTCATATCAATTCGGGCTCACGATCCCGTCTTGATCTTGGTCCAGGCACGCGTCAGTGCGCGCTGAGCTTTTGGCGACAGGGACTTGGAGGTCCACAGCCGTTTCTTGATCTCGTCATTCGGGTAGATCGCCGGATCATCCAGGATCTCCTTGAGCACAAATTCACCTGCCTTCGAATTCGCGTTGGCATAGTAGGTGTAGTTTGTGGCCCCAGCGATCACCTCGGGATCAAGCATGAAGTTGAGGAACTTGTGGGCATTCTCGACATTCTTGGCATCTTTCGGAATGGCCCACACATCGAACCAGGCAGGCGAACCAGTAGCCGGCACGTAATAGCCGAGATTGATTTCCACACCGGCTTCCGATGCACGTGTGCTCGCGGTGGCATAGTCGCCTGACCAGTTATTGATCACACACAGTTCCTTGTTGGGAATGGCGTTGAGATAGTTGGACGCGTCAAATGTCTTGATGTACTGGCGAACAGGTTTGAATGCTTCAACCACGGCATCATAGTCAGCCGGATCTTCGGTATTCGGGTCCTTGCCCAGATAAGACAGCACCATCGGGATGACATCGCGCGGGCTTTCCAGCACCGAAATGCCACAATCCGCGACCTTGGCAGCCAACTCCGGCTTCATCAGGATATCCATCGTACCCAACGGTGCATCGTCGCCCAGGCGTTCCTTGATCATGTCGAGATTGTAGGTAATGCCGGTGGTACCCCACATGTACACCACGCCGAACTGGTTGCCCGGGTCCCAGTTCTCAACCGTCTTGAGAATCCCTGCGTCCTGATTGTCGTAATTTGTCAGCTTGGATCGGTCGATTTTCAGGAAAGCGCCTGCCTGAATGAATTTCGGCAGCTGGCTGCCTGAATGCAGCACCACGTCATAGCCGGAACTGCCGGCAAGCAGTTTTGCTTCTTCGGTTTCAGCAGCGTCATAGGTGTCATAAACAACCTTGATGCCAGTCGCCTTGGTGAAATCGGCCAGCGTGGTTTCGCCGATGTAATCCACCCAGTTGTAGACGTGGACCACTTCTTCAGCCTGTGCCGCCTGCCCTGTGATGAATACAGCCGTCGCGGCTGCGCCCATTGTCAGCGCAATTCTGCGGGTAAGTGTTGCCATTTTGGTATTACTCCCTGTTGAAATTCTCTTGTCATGTGAAGCTTAGTGCGCAAACCGGTTTTTTATCAATGCCGAATTTCAGGCAGTGTTGTCGAAAATTTGTGCACGTCTCAATTCCCTGTTTGCTCCCTCTCAAGCAGCTCGTGGTTGGTGGTTTCAAGGCATCCTCGCTCGGGCGCCTCGGGTTGATTCAGGACCGGCATCACCGCACGCAACTGGTCGTGATACTGTTTCACCCCATACTCCAGGTCAGACAGGATGAATCCCTGAAAACCACTGGAGTGGGCCGCTTCGTTGGACCAGACGGTCAACTGGATGTCTTCTGCTGCGGTGTCATTATCTATGCGCTGCGACAGGTAGCGCGCTGCGCGAATGCGTCGGTTGAAATCTGCATCATCGCCTTGTGCAGCCGGCAACCCGTAAGCACCACCGCGCAAGGCAGTCTTGTCCGTGGCGACCGGAAACTCCTGATAAAACCCCATGCCGTCCGGATAGAAGTACAGGCCGTAATTGGGGAACATGCCGATGTACAGCCACGCACGGCGATGGCTTTCCGGCAGGTGGGTCACCTCGGGCAGGATGTTGCTGTAGGCCCGCACCGACCACAGCCGGTTATCCTTGCCCGTGAACGGC
>CAYRLR010000138.1:0-6560 GCA_964424975.1 uncultured Anderseniella sp. | reverse complement strand
TGATAGCTGCCCTCGGAATGGGACTTACCGGCGTCATTCTGAGGGCAGCTATCAGATTAAGACGCGTTGAAACAGCCTGGATTTCGCAAACGATCGTTCCCGCTGCAACCCTGGATGCGACCCTGGATGCTTTCGAGAGCAACGCAGATGCAACCTATTCAGTAGCGTGGATCGACTGCTTGAACCCAGGCAACAAACTGGGCCGATCACTGGTCTATCTTGGTGAACACGCCGCACTTGCACACCTCGGCTCTTCACAAAAATCCCGACCCTTCGAAACTTCAACAAGGCGACGCCTGACAGTGCCGTTCGAGGCGCCGCACTGGTTGTTGAACCGGCTTTTCATGCGGTGGTTCAATGATTTCCATTTTTGGCAGGGATCTCACGGTCCCACCCAAAAGCTGGTGGATTGGGACAGCTATTTCTATCCTCTCGACTCGATCCCCGGCTGGAACAAGGTTTACGGACGCAAGGGATTTGCACAGTTCCAATGCGTGTTGCCGCTTGCTCAATCGCGGACCGGACTGCAGGCGTTGCTGGACGCCATATCAAGTGCAGGGGTGGGGTCGTTCCTGGCTGTCGTGAAGCGTCTTGGAGATCAGCCGGGCCGCTTCTCGTTTCCCATGGCCGGTTACACTCTCGCCATTGACTTCCCCGTGAACGCCACCTGCTTGCGCCTTATGGAGACGCTGGACCGCATAACGATAACCCATGGCGGACGTTTCTACCTCGCAAAGGACAGCCGGATGTCATCTGAAACGCTGGCAGAATCAGACGAAAGAATAGAACGTTTTGTCGCTATGCGGGACAAAGCGGGCTTGCAGCGGCAGTTTCAGTCAGCGCAGTCAAAAAGGTTGGCCCTTTGAGCAAACAGGCGGTCCTTATACTTGGTGCAAGATCAGACATCGGCATGGCCGTGGCACACAGGTTTGCAGCGCAGGGATACTGCATTCAGCTTGCGGCAAGGAACGCCGCAAGCCTTGAGGCCGACAAGTCGGATATTGAAGTCCGCCATGGCGCATCGGTGACGCTGCACGAATTCGATGCGCTTGCCACACCAACTCATGCAGCCTTTGTGGATGGTCTCCCGGAACTGCCGGCGATTGCGGTGTGTGCTGTCGGCCTGCTGGGTGATCAGGCAGACTCGGAACGCGATGTGAAAAGCGCGGTCCAGGTGATGCGCAGCAACTATGAGGGCCCAGCCAGCATATTGGCGGAACTGGCGAACCGGTTTGCCGACCGCGGAACCGGAACCCTGGTCGGTATCAGTTCCGTGGCAGGTCTGCGCGGCCGCGCGACCAACTACGTCTACGGGTCAGCCAAAGCCGCCCTCACGGCTTTTCTGTCGGGATTGCGCAATCGACTTGCATCGCAAGGCGTTCACGTTATCACCGTCCTGCCAGGCTTTGTCGCCACCCGCATGACCGAACATATGGACTTGCCGGCGTTGCTGACGGCACCGCCACGAGAAGTCGCCGACGCGATCCACCGTGCAGCAGAGAAAAAACACAACATTATATACGTACGGCCGGTATGGCGTGTTGTTATGTTTGTAATAAAGTTGATTCCGGAGTCAGTATTCAAAAAGATGCGCTTGTAAAACTTGTTACAGGTATTGATTGCACCATCTTCAGGTGGCTTCACGCCCGTTGCTCACTCAAGCCCGTCCTTCACCCCGGCCAGCAGGCTGGCAGCGCCCTTGGTAAGCAGGGAAATGTCCGACCCGCAGGCCACGAAGGTGAAGCCGTCATTGAGCAACTGGGCGGCGAATTTTGCATCGAAGACCAGGGTACCGACCGGTACGCCCTTCGCCATCAGCTTTCTGGCAACCGGCATGACGTGTTCCCAGACCGCCGGGTGCATGGGCTGCCCCACATGGCCCAGGTCCGCGCCGATGTCTGCCGGGCCGAAAAACACGCCCGTAATGCCATCGACCGCCGCGATCTGTTCTGCCTGGTTCATGGCTTCCTTGGTTTCCAACTGGACCAGCACCGCCATTTCATCTTCCACCCGGTCAAAATAGTCAGTCACCCGGCCAAACGAATTGGCGCGCGTCGCACCGCTGACCCCGCGTACACCGCGCGGTGGATAGCGCGTTGCGGAGACTGCCTTTTCGGCTTCCTCCACCGATTGAACCATAGGAAACAACAGCCCCGGCGCGCCGATGTCCAGCAGCCGTTTGACCTTTACCGTGTCATTCCACTCAGGCCGCACAATTGCCGTCGTGGGGCTGGCCGCCAGCGCCTGCAACTGGCCCATGACCAGCGGGATTTCGTTGGGCGAATGCTCCATATCCAGCAACATCCAGTCATAGCCGGCAGTTGCCAATACCTCGGCGGAATAGTTGTTGCTCAAACTGGCCCAAAGCCCGATCTGCTTGTGGCCGGCACGAATGGCCTGGGTGAAGCTGTTGGTCTGCATTTTCATATGATTGCCTTTTCCATGAACGCTTCGTTGCGCTCGATTCGGTCGTAGTTGAACGGTGACAGGTCAAGCGACCTGTATTCGCCATAAATGATCAGCTCCGACGTGCCCCTGCCCATGGCCGGCGACTGCTGGAAGCCGTGACCGGAAAAACCGTTCACGAAGATGAAGTTGTCGACTTTCGTATGGCGCCCGAGAATGGCGTTCTGGTCAAGCGTGTTGAAGGCATAGTGTCCGGCCCACGAATTGATCAGCTTGATGGCTTCAAACTGTGGAATGCGGTTGGCGATGGCCGGCCAGGCCTTGTCCTCCCAGATGCTGTGATCCTGGACGAAATCGTCATAATCCGGCGCAGGATCATCATCGGGCGGACAGCCGGCCATGTAGTATTGCCCGTCGGTGCGCATGTGCACGCCGCTTGGATCGATGGTCAGCGGCAGGTCACGGTCGAGCGGGTTTTCCGCTGCAAATATAAACGTATAGCGTTTGCGTGGCTCAACCGGAATCTCGATGCCCGCCATGCGCGACGTCAGCACGGCGCGCGGGCCTGATGCGTTGACGACGGTGCCGCAGGCGATGATCTCGCCGGATTTCAGGGTGACGCTTTCAACCTGCGTGCCGGCTGCATTCCTGGTCATGGCGACAACTTCATTGGCAATAAATTCAACGCCCTTCTCACGCGCCGACCGCTTCCACCAGTCAAACAGGGTCGCCCCGTCAAAATACCCTTCATCGACAAGGTTGTGGTTCGCTCCAACGATACCGTCAAGATTGTAGAACGGGTAGGCAGCCGCAATCTCGTCGGGCGTCATGTGCCGGGTACCGGCACCGCAGGCCGCCTGTAGCTTCTGGTTCTCCTTGAGGACACCGGCGAACTCTGCATTGTCCGCCAGGTACATATAGCCGAAGCTGTGGATCAGGGGCTGTGGTACGCGCGGATCATTTCCCATGTACTCACGGAAATTCTTGACGAATTCAACGCCAAACTGCGACACGCGCACATTGATCTCGTTGGAAAACTGTTGCCGGATGCAGCTATTGGTATGTGATGTGGAACAGAACTCGTAAGTGGGATCGCGCTCGACAACCAGGACCGAACCACCGAAGTCCGGATTGCTGGCCAGCCACCAGGAAACCGACGAGCCATACATGGCACCGCCCACGATCACGACATCATAACCGGGCTTGACCGGGGTTTCCAGAACTTGCGCCATTCCGTTGCCTCAACTGGTTCTTCAATACAGCGACAATGCTGAATTTCAGGTACCATAGGCAAGCATCATTTAGAAGCGTTAGCGAACCAGCAGAACCGGCGCCCGTACGGTGCGAAGCATGGTCGTCGTGGTGCTGCCGAAAATCAGGGTCCGCAATGCCGAATGGCCGAATGCCCCCATCACCAGGATCGCATCGCGCCGGTCAGACATATAGTCGCCCAGCACCTTTTGTGGCGCCCCATCGGCAATGTGGATGATACAGGACGGAGAGCGGTCCACGACTTTGGAATAGGCTTTCACAAACCAGGACTTGTCGGCCGTGCCCTTGGGGCCGGCCGCGACCAGGTGCAATTCCATGCCGGAAAACAGCGGCGATGCAACCACGAAGTCGAGCGCTTTCAATGAAGCGGAGCCGCCGTCAAGCGCGACTACGGCAATGCCCGGTGTCTGGGTTTTCCGGGACGCAATCAACACCGGCTTGACGCTTGCGCGAACCACCCGTTCAATTCTCGACCCGATATGATTGCTGTCAAATTCACTGGTAGCACCACGCTTGCCGATAACCACCAGGTCAGCGTCTGCTTCGCGCTCAATAATGGTATCCACCACGCCGCCGTGACGCTGCAGCCGGTTGACCTCGGACACGCCACCCGCAATCAGCAGCTTTTCTGCCTGGGCCAGCAACACCCGCCCGTTTTCGATGGCAAGCTTGCCTTCCGCCTCGTCGATGCGGGTCAGTTCTTCCAGCAACTCGCTTTTCACGCCAAGCCCGATTGCGCCGCTCAGATCCTTGCGCGCAGCCACCGCGTCCTTGTGTTGAACGACATGCAGAAGTTCGACACTGGCCTCGAGCCGCGTTGCTGCCCACGCAGTCAGCTCGCAGACGCTGCTGGAGTAGGAGGAGGCATCGATACAGGCGAGAATGCGTTTCATGATTAACTCCCCAATCAGAGATCAGTGGTCTTGTGTGTTGTTGCAGGTGTGTCATGAACGGCAAAGCGCCCCACCATGCTGGCGCTCGCTTCATTCAACCCGATGACTTCGACCGACGCTCCCTCGCGGCGGAACTTCACCACCGCGTGATCCAGGATGGCAACGGCCGAGATGTCCCAGAAATGCGCATCGGACATGTCAATCACCACGCGATCAAGCACTTCCTTGAAGTCAAACGCATCCGTGAACAGTTCTGTCGAGGCAAAGAACACCTGCCCGGAAAACCGGTAGGTGCGGCAGGCACCGTCGGCAGACAGATCCGAGGTGACGGTAAACAGGCTTTTGACCTTGCTGGCAAAGAACAGCCCGCTGAGCACAACGCCTGCCAGGACACCCTGTGCCAGGTCATGGGTCCACACAACGACAACAACCGTTGCCAGCATGACCACAGATGATTGCCAGGGATGGGTTTTCAGGTTGGCGATGGACTTCCAGCTGAATGTGCCGATGGATACCATGATCATCACGGCCACCAGCGACGGCATTGGAATCTGGCTGACCAGTGGCCCCAGCACGACGATCAGGAACAACAGAAAACTGCCGGCGACGAAGGTCGACAGGCGCGTACTGCCGCCGGATTTCACATTGATGACCGACTGACCGATCATGGCGCAACCGCCCATGCCACCCAGGAATCCGGTAGCAAAGTTGGCAATGCCCTGGCCCTTGCATTCGCGGCGTTTGTCGCTTGGTGTGTCGGTCAGTTCATCGACAATCTGGGCCGTCATCATCGATTCCAGCAGCCCGACAACCGCCATGGTCAAAGAGAACGGAAAGATGATGCGCAGTGTCTCCAGCGTCAACGGCACATCAGGGATCAACAGATACGGCATGCTGGATGGAAGCTGGCCCATGTCACCCACGGTATTCACGCCAAGCCCGCCATAGATCGACACGGCTGTCAGCACCACGATGGCCACCAGCGGCGACGGCACCGCCCTGGTCAGGCGCGGAAACAGATAGATGATGGCAAGACCGCCTGCGACCATCGCATAGGTCACCCAGGTCACGTTGATGAGTTGCGGCAACTGGGCAATGAAAATTAGTATGGCCAGCGCATTGACGAACCCCGTCACCACCGATGTGGAGACATATTGCATCAGCAGATCAAGCCGCAGGAACCCGGCAATGACCTGCAGCACGCCCATCAGAATGGTCGCGGCAAACAGGTATTCGACGCCATGTTCACGGATCAGCGGTACCACCAGAACGGCAATTGCCGCCGTGGCAGCCGAGATCATGCCCGGCCTGCCGCCCACCAGCGAAGCGATGACGGCGATGGAGAACGAGGCATAAAGGCCGACCTTCGGATCGACACCGGCAATGATCGAAAAGCCGATGGCTTCCGGGATCAGGGCAAGTGCCACAACGATGCCGGCGAGAATGTCGCCGCGCGGATTGGACAACCATTCGCGCCGCAGCGTGGCGATTGAAAACATGAAACGGACCTGTAGAGAAAAAATAGACCCTGACGGCAACACAGACGACTGGCACCGCGCACCGACAAGGAATCTGAACTTGAGTGATCGCGGTTACTTACCGGACAACCCGAACGCACCGCAAGGGACAACAGGACGCGGGTGTGCTTATACCAAAGGAACTGATTACTGCAGCTTGAGGCAATCCAGGTATGGCACTGTCGAATTCACCCGGTTTCTTATGGTGCGCGCCTTGGCCCGCACCTTCGGGCCAGGCTTGCCGGCATTGCGCACCGCCGGGTTTGGCAGGGCCGCGGCCAGGCGTGCGGCCTGGGTTTTTGTCAGCGATCTGCCGGATTTCGCAAAGTGGTACAGCGACGCCGCCTCTGCGCCGTAGATGCCGGGGCCCCACTCCGCGGTATTGACATACACTTCGACAATCCGGCGCTTCGACCAGATCAGGTCGATCCAAAGGGCAAGCGGCAGTTCCAGTCCTTTTCGGATATAGGAG
>CAYRLR010000137.1:0-6607 GCA_964424975.1 uncultured Anderseniella sp. | reverse complement strand
CCAAGTGGGGGGAATGGATGGCGACGGCCACGGCGGACGAAGGATTTCGCAGCAAGATGGAAGCGCGCGGCTCGATCATAGAACTGATGGACCCGAAACAGGCCAATGAGTTCATCCAGGGTCAGTACAAGGTCTTCCGTGCCCTGGTTGATGAACTGGGTATGAGAATCGAGGGCTGAGACTCCTCCGTATCAAGCTTGCAAGGCGCCGGACCCGATAACAGGTCCGGCGCTTTTTCAAAACCGGAGGCGGCAATGGAAGACAGAAATATCCAGATTCAGCTCGGGGCCGGAGCCATCGTAGCGTCTGTCTTCTTGATCGTTGTCGCAATCCCCGTGTGGGTTTCCAGTCCAAGCAATGTTCCAAACATTATTCTATCGCCGTTGTTCTGGCCCAATGTTCTGGCGGCAATCACCGCCCTGATTGGCGCCGGCATGATCGTGACATCAATCGCCCGGCGCGGCCCGGACACGTCATCCGACGCTGCAGCCGCCGACCGGCAAGGCGCTTTCAAACGTCTTGCAATAATGGCCGTGATCATGGCGGTTTGCATGCTGGTCATGCCACTGGTTGGCCTGGTCTGGACCGCCATGGCGACTTTCGTTGCCACCGGGTTTCTGGTGAAGACCACGCATCCGCGCACCGTTGTGGTCTGCGCTGTCCTGGTGCCGCTGTTCCTGTATGTTTTCTTTGCCCATGTCGCCGGAGTAGCGATCCCGCAAGGTGAGTTTGTGAGGTTGCCATGAGCTTTGTCGACAGCGTCCTCGCCGGTCTGCAACTCGTCGGCCACCTGGAAGCATTCCTGGCACTGGCAATCGGGGTTGCTGTCGGTGTGATCGGTGGTGCAATCCCGGGCCTGTCTGCCACGATGGCGGTTGCCCTGACCTTGCCGTTCACATTTTCGATGACCCCCATTACCGGGATACTGTTGCTGCTCGGCGTTTATAAAGGGGGTATTTTCGGCGGGTCGATTCCGGCAATTCTGATCAAGACACCGGGCACGCCGGCGTCATCGGCAACCGTACTTGACGGCTACCCTATGGCTGAGAAAGGCCAGGCCGGCAAGGCGTTGGGGATGGCGCTGTGGGCGTCGTGCACGGCAGACCTGGTCAGTAACCTTTCGCTGATCTTTTTCGCCGGGTTCCTGGCATCGTTCGCACTGAGTTTCGGGCCGCCGGAATTCTTCACGCTGATGCTGTTTTCGCTGACCATCATCGCAGGGGTCTCCGGTGAAAGCCTGTTGCGTGGTGCGTTGTCGGCGATGTTGGGATTGCTGCTGGCGACTGTCGGGCTGGACCTTATCTATGGCACCAACCGTTTTACCTTCGGCAATCCTAACATGATGGGCGGATTGAACTTTATCGCTGTTCTGATCGGGCTGTTCGCGATCCCCGAAATTCTGAGCATGGTCTGGAACCCCGCCTCGCATGACGGGGCAACCCGCGGTCTCGGCAAGGACCGGATTACCTTTCAGGAATACAAGAACTCGTTCAAGTCGATTATTCGCGGCAGTTTCATCGGTGTGTTCCTCGGCTCCATTCCCGGCATCGGGGCAGCACCTGCGGCATTTCTTTCGTACTCGGAAGCTCGCCGCAAGTCGCCCAACCGGGAGAACTTCGGCAAGGGCGAGATCGAAGGCGTCGCTGCATCCGAGGCGGGCAATAATGGTGTCGCGGGCGCAACCCTGATTCCGCTTCTGGCGCTGGGCGTGCCCGGTGATGTGATAACCGCCATCATCATGGGGGCATTCATGATCCACGGGCTGCAGCCTGGCCCGATGATGTTCATCCTGAATGTTGATATCATCTACGGGCTGTTCATCGGACTGATCGTGAGTTCGGTGTTTCTGTTCTTCATCGGCTCGGTTGCCATCCGGGGCTTCAAGTACGTGGCCGACATCCCGCGCGGCGTGCTGTTTCCGGCCGTGCTGATCCTGTGCATCTATGGTGTTTTCGCGGTCAACAACAACATCTTCGATGTGGGGGTGATGTTCGTGATGGGCTGGGTTGGATTCGTGATGATGCGGTACAAGGTGCCGGCGGCACCGTTTCTGATTGCCTTCATTCTGGGTCCGTTGCTGGAGGATAATTTCCGCCAGGCCATGCTGATGTCGGGCAGCTCCGGATGGATACTGTTCCGCGGGCCCATTACCTGGTTCTTCTGGACCCTGACAGCCATCACGGTGATTGCAATTGTGCGGGCAGGCATCAAGGCCACCCGGCATGGAAAAACCGCCCAGACCTGAAGTGAAACATGAACCATTTTCAGCCTCGACATGAGGCAAATCCATTGCAGTTGCCGGATCAGTGCCGGTGGGATCGAGGGGAACCAGTATGAGAGGGGCTGACCTTCTGGTGCAGACGCTTGCCGCTGCCGGTGTGACCAGGATTTTCTCGCTGTCGGGCAATCAGATCATGCCGGTCTATGACGCGTGTGTCGATGCCAGGATAAAAATTGTGCACACCCGGCATGAGGCGGCCTGCGTGTTCATGGCCGATGCATGGGCGCAATTGACGGGGCAGGTCGGTATTTGCATGGTGACTGCAGCCCCTGGGGCTGCAAACGCATTGGGGCCGTTGTACACGGCGCGGCAGTCTGAAAGCCCGGTGGTTTTTCTGACCGGTGATTCTCCGCTGGCCCAAGATGGTCATGGCGCGTTTCAGGAACTGGACCAGGTGTCGATGACCGCGCCGTTGACCAAGCTGTCTTTCCGGGCAACTTCGGCTGGCACGCTGGGACAGGACATGGCACGAGCGATCAGCACTGCAATGTCCGGTCGCCCGGGACCTGTGCATGTGGCGTTGCCTTTCGATGTTGTCGAGGGTGATGCGTCCGGCGCGCTGGTGCCGTCAGCGGCCGCGCTGTCTCCTGTGGTTCGTGTGTTTGGTGATGAAGACGCAAACCGTGTCTCCGACTTTCTGGCGGCAGCCGTGCGGCCGCTGGTTCTGTGTGGACCGGCGCTGAACTCCACCCGGAATGGTGAGCGCCTGTCTGCCCTGGCCGATGCAACAGATGCACCGGTTGTGGTCATGGAAAGCCCGCGTGGTCTGAAGGACCCGTCGCTGGGGGATTTTGCAAAAGCCCTGGCCAGGGCTGACCTGATTGTCAGTCTCGGCAAACCGGTGAACTTCACGCTTGGATTTGGCGCTGCCGGTGTGTGCTCACCGACCTGCAAGTGGATCGTGATTGACGCTGAAGCAGGCGAGCGCAACCGGGCGCAGTTGAACCTTGCTGATCGCCTTGTGTTTGCCGTTGACGCAGATCCGCAGGCAGCAGCGGCCAGCCTGACCGGGCAGGGCAACGGCAATGGCAGCCGCGCTGACTGGCGCGACGAAGTGGCCGGCCACATTGCTGCACGCAGTTATTCGACCGCCGACATGGCTCGCGCTGAGACAATAACACCGGCAGTTCTGTGTGCCGCGGTTCAGCGTCAGGTAGACAGCGTGCCCGAGAGTGTGGTGATCAGCGATGGCGGTGAATTCGGGCAGTGGTCGCAGGCTGTCACACATTCAACCCACCGACTTATCAATGGGCCGTCAGGCGCCATAGGTGGGGCGCTGTGCTATGGCGTTGCCGCAAAACTTGCCAAGCCGGGTGCCAGTGTTTTTGCCTTGATGGGCGACGGAACGGTCGGGTTTCATTTTGCCGAGTTCGAGACAGCGGTGCGCGAGAATACCCCGTTCGTCGTGGTGATCGGCAATGACGGGCGCTGGAATGCTGAACATCTGATCCAGATGCGTGACTACGGACCCGACCGCCTGATTGCCTGTACACTCAGCGACGCGCGCTATGATGAGGCCGTCAGGGGCCTGGGAGGACATGGTGAATATGTCACCGACCCAGCCGAACTGGAAGGCGCCCTGAAGCGGGCTGTAAACAGTGGCAAGGTGGCGTGCGTCAATGTTGTCATGGACGGTGCTCCGGCCCCCAGCGGTTCAGAATAATTGCAAACCGCTTAAAGTCAGGAAACACACTGCTTGCGGTGGCTGGCTCGTGAGACCTATGCTGTGATGGCGCGCACACTATAGCAAGCGAGACCGCCCATTGTTCAAGATCGTTGACCTCGGCACCCGGCATGTCGGCCCTGTCAGCCTCAGCGCCGCTGGTGGAGAATGTGTTGCCATTCGGGGTGCATCCGGATCCGGCAAGTCGCTGTTTTTCCGGGCCATTGCCGATCTTGATCCCAATGAGGGCAGTGTGTACCTGAACGACCAGTCGCGTGAAGACATGCCGGCCTATGAATGGCGCAGGCAAGTGGCATTGGTACCTGCCGAGACCGGATGGTGGGCTGACCGTGTAGGCGATCATTTTGTTGCCGGCAGCGGCGTGGAAGACCTCCTTGAGGCCGTCGGCCTGCCGGACGCACTGGGCTGGGAGGTGAGCCGTCTGTCAACCGGCGAACGCCATCGCCTGGGCATTGTCCGGGCGCTGCAGGCAGGTCCGCGTGTGCTGTTGCTCGATGAACCGACCGCTGCGCTGGATGCAGGCATGACGGCTGCTGTCGAGGGCATTGTCCAACAGCAACTTTCAAACGATGTTTGCGTCCTGATGGTCACCCATGATCCGGAACAGGCAGGCCGTGTTGCTCACCGGTGCATGACCATGCTTGACGGCCGATTGCAATCGGACAGTGGTGCACTGGCATGAACACCTACATTTCATTGACCTATCTGGATTTGCTGGGCGCGTCGGTTTTCCTGATATTGAACGCCGTGTTTTCGTTTGTCCTGAAGCTGAAACTGGAACGGCAGTTGCTGTTTTCCGCCGCGAGGATGGTTGTGCAACTGCTCATGGTCGGGCTGGTTCTGAAAGCGGTGTTTGCCGCATCGTCGCCTGCCGTCACTGCATTGATCGCGATGATCATGATCATGTTTGCCGGCCGCGAAATCTGGGCGCGGCAGGAACGCAGGTTGACAGGAATATGGGGGTACGGCCTCGGGGCGACATCGATGATGTTTGCCGGCACGATCGTGACAGTGTGCGCCCTGACAACCCAGATCGAACCGCAGCCCTGGTGGACTCCGCAATTTGCGCTACCCCTGTTCGGCATGGTCCTGGGCAACACCATGACCGGCGTCAGCCTCGGTCTTGATACGCTGCATACGTCGCTGTATCGCGAGCGAACCGCCATTGAAGCGCAGTTGCTGCTGGGAAAGACGCGCTGGGAGGCCGTCCTGCCGGTTGCGCGCCGGGCGTTGCGCAGCGGGTTCACGCCCATCATCAATGCGATGGCGGCTACCGGTGTGGTGTCTTTGCCGGGCATGATGACGGGACAGATATTGTCAGGCGTCGATCCGCAGGAAGCCGTAAAATACCAGATCCTGATCATGTTCCTTATCGGCGGCGCCACCGGACTAGGCGTGCTTGGTGCCGTGTTCGCCAGTATCTGGAGGCTGACCGATCAACGTCACCGGATAAGGCTGGATCGCATGACGGCGGCTTCAACCTGAATTGATCGTGCTTGGTCAGGTGCTGCGATCATCAATCAGCGGATTAGGCTTGGCCAGTGTTTCCAGTGATTTCAGGTCACTCATCCTGATCGTTGAGCCTTCCACTTCGACGCCATAGGGTTTCAGCGTATTGAAGGCACGCGACAGGTTTTCCGGGGTCATCCCCAGGACAGATGCCAGTGTGCGCTTGTCGTGGGGCAGGTCAAATGACCCGTTTGCTCCCTGGTCCGTGTGATAGCGCAGCAACCTGTTGGCGAGGCGTTCAACTGCGGTTCTCAGCTTGAGGTCCTTGTGCTCCTTGACCACGCCGCGATAGCAACTTGCCAGTTCCAATACGATGGCACGGGCAAACCCGGCATCCTGCTGGAACGCCTGGCGGATGTCTTGTGAAGGTATCAGCAGGATCTTTGATCGCTGCGCAGTGCGCGCAGACATGAGATAAACCGCATCCTTGAGAACGGCAGCCAGAATGAAGGTGCCAACGGGGCGAACCAGGCCCATTGTCGCTTCCCGCCCGTTTGAGCAGGCGTAAAGGTCAACTGATCCTTCCACGACAATATAGAGAAAGTCAGCCGGGTCACCTTCGGTAATCAGTTCCAGCTGTGGCGGGAAGGTCTGCAGGTAGGCCACTTCCATCAACGCATCGAAGTGTTGATCCTCCATGCTGCTGAAGAGTCGCAATGCCCTGACTTCCGGCAAATCTGTCGCCCGCATGTTCCCGCTCCTTGATAAATATCAAGACCATAATTGATCAACGTAACAAGTCTGCGTCGTGATCGCAATTTGCTTCCTTGACCGGCACACGGGATTGCCTTGTTTTGCGTGTTGCAGAGCTTTGTTTGGCCATCAGCAGGCCGGCTTTTGACATGGATCAACTCGCCACCCTCCCGATTGCTAACCCTGACCCGGTCTTTAATCAGTTTGCGCGGTCGGGACCCGCGCGAATCATGAGGGGTTGGATATATGCATACGCTTGATGGCGTTACCCGGTCGGACCAGTACCGGGCCTTGGGACTGAGCACGTTTGCGTTCACTGTCTGCTTTGCAGTATGGACGATATTTTCAATCATCGGGGTCAAGATCAAGCAGGATCTTGGCCTGTCGGACACGCAATTCGGCTTGCTGGTCGCGACTCCGGTCCTGACAGGTTCCATCAG
>CAYRLR010000136.1:1490-6633 GCA_964424975.1 uncultured Anderseniella sp. | reverse complement strand
TCACCTTGCCCAGACCCTGCTGTTCATCCGTACCCCAATTCAGGTAAACCCGGTCCACGTCCGTCAGCAACAGCAGCGCGTCGGTTTCAATATCCGTTGCCAGCAGACAACTGGCGGCATCCTTGTCAATGACCGCTTCAACGCCGACCAGAGAGCCATCGGGACGGCGCACGACGGGAATGCCGCCGCCGCCGGCGCAGATCACGGTGACATCGTGGTCCAGCAGCAGTTTTATGATCGCGGTATCCGGGATGTGCTTCGGTTTCGGTGATGCCACCACTCGCCTGAATTTCGCGCCGTCGGGCTTGACCGTCCAACCGCGTGCCTGTGCCAGCTTGCGCGCCTCGGCTTCCTCATAGACAGGGCCCACGGGCTTTGTCGGATTGCCGAACGCCGGATCGCGGGGGTCCACTTCTATCTGGGTCAGCAGTGTCGCCACCTTGTGCTTCGAACCCAGCGCATTCTCCAGTTCCTGTTCGATCAGGTACCCGATCATGCCCTCGGTTTCCGCCCCCAGAAGATCCAGCGGAAAGGCGCTGGCCGTGTCATAGGCTGCAGACTGCAGCGCAAGCAGACCGATCTGCGGACCGTTGCCGTGGGTTACCGTGACCTGATGGCCCGCAGATACGAGCTCCGCAATCGAGCGTGCCGCATGTTTCACATTTTCGCGCTGGTCCGCCGACGTCATGGCCTCGCCCCGGCGCAACAGGGCATTACCGCCAAGCGCCACAATCACCTTCACCGCATCACTCTCCCAATGTGGCGACAAGAACCGCCTTGATCGTGTGCATGCGGTTTTCCGCCTGGTCAAACACAATGGAGTTGGGCGACTCGAACACCTCCTCGGTGACCTCCATGGCATCAAGACCAAACTTCTAGAATATCTCCTTGCCCATACTGGTTTCCGTGTTGTGGAAGGCCGGCAGGCAATGCATGAATTTTGCATCGGGGTTTCCGGTTTTCGCCATCACGGCAGCGTTCACCTGATAGGGCTGCAGCAGTTCAATTCGTTCTGCCCATTTCTCCTTGGACTCACCCATTGAGAGCCACACGTCCGTGTAGATGAAATCACAACCGTGAACTGCCGCTGCAATGTCTTCGGTGATCAGTATCCGCGCCCCGGTCTGAGCAGCTATGGCCTTGGCCTCGTCGACAATGCCCTTGACCGGCCAGCAGGTCTTTGGCGCGCACAGCCGGACATCCATACCCATCTTGGCTCCACCTATGAGCAGTGAATCTCCCATGTTGTTTTCAGCATCACCCAGGAAGCAGTACTTTATCTGCGCGAGAGGCTTGTCCGCGTGTTCCTGCATGGTCAGGAAATCAGCAAGTATCTGGGTCGGGTGGAATTCGTCCGTCAGTCCATTGAAAACCGGTACCCCTGAAAAATCCGCAAGCTGTTGAACAGTGCTTTGCGCGAACCCGCGGTATTCTATGCCGTGAAACACGCGTCCGAGGACTCTCGCAGTGTCCTTGTCCGTTTCCTTGACGCCAATATGGCTGCCGGTCGGCCCCAGGTACGTGACATGAGCACCTTGATCGTAGGCTGCCACCTCGAAGCCAACCCTGGTGCGTGTTGAATCCTTTTCAAATATCAAGGCTATGTTCTTGCCCGCAAGACGAGGCTGTTCGGTACCCGCATACTTGGCAGATTTGAGTTCCGTAGCCAGATCCAGCAGGGACTGGATTTCATCCGGAGAAAAATCCTGCAACGATAGAAAACTGCGGCCTTTGAGATTGTGTGACATTGGTAGGTCCGATCGGTTGAATAGACAGTGACTGGTTGACAATCTGGCTGGTCAGGAAACGGCGTCGCGCTGGATTGGACATGTCATGCAATGTCCGCCGCCACGGCCACGGCCCAGTTCGGCACCACGGATGGTGACCACTTCCACTCCTGCCTTGCGCAGCATTGCGTTGGTGTGAGTGTTGCGATCATAGCCGATGACCACTCCGGGCTTGATGGCCACGACGTTGTTGCCGTCATCCCATTGCTCACGTTCCTTCTCGAATACATCGCCCCCTGTGGCAACCACGCGCAATTGCTTCAGATCAAGGCAATCCGCAACCACATCGAAAAGCGGCTTGGCCTCTTGTCTGAAATCGATCGTGCCCTGCTTGTCGCCAGGCCGGAGGCTGTAGCAGGTGATGCCTTCTGCCACTTCGGTAAAGCTGGTTGCCAGGTCGTGATCGCACAGCGAGAAAACTGTATCCAGGTGCATTGCCGAACGTGATTTCGGCATCTGGCAGGCAACCACTCGTTCCGCTGCGCCTGCCTTGAACAGGGCTTGCGCCACCTGCCCGACGGCTTGCGGTGTTGAGCGTTCCCCCATGCCGATGAGAACCGCACCATTGCCAATGGGCATTACATCGCCACCTTCCAGTGTGGCACCACCATGGTCAATATCCGGGTCGCCCCACCATGTCTGAAAGTCACTCTCCTTGAACTCCGGATGGAACTTGTAGATTGCAGCAGCCAGCAGCGTCTCTTGCTGGCGTGCCGGCCAGTGCATGGGGTTGAAGGTGACACCGCCATAGATCCAGCAGCTTGTATCACGCGTGAAAATCATATTGGGCAGCGGTGGTGTAACAAAGCCATCCCGGCCCAGATAGCTGCCAAACATGCCATGTGGCCTGAATGGCAAATCGTGAACCGTGATCCCGCCGACCAGGAATTCGGCAAGTGCGGCAGAGTCCAGTTCGTCGAGCCACGCCCGCAATTCATCGCGCATGCCGACGCCGACATGGTTTGCCGACATGCGTCGATCCAGAATCCAGGCACGCCCATCTGCAGAATCCAGCGTTTCGGACAGCAGATCGTGCACTTCCAGCACGTCAACATCACGCTCTTTCAACTTGGTGCAGAAATCATGATGGTCCTTGCGGGCCTCGTGTACCCAGAACACATCGTCAAACAGGAACTCGTCGCAATTGCCCGGCGTCAGTCTTTCGTGAGCAAGGCCCGGCCTGCACACCAACACTTTGCGAAGTTGGCCTATCTCTGAATGTACGCCCAGTTTCTGTGGCATTTTCTTGTCCTTGAAAATTGTGTGAACGGGGTTCGTTACCAGATCGCACCCAGGCTCAAACCGGCCATGATGATGATGGTAAGGACCAGCAGCAGTGGCCATATGAAGCGCAGCCATTTGTCATAGGACACCCGACCCAAGGCGAGGCCGCCGACCACAACGGCCGACGTCGGAGTGATAAGATTGACGAGGCCGCACGCTGATTGGTAAGCGGTCACCACAAGATCACGACCGACACCCGAAAAATCTGCCAGCGGCGCCAGGATTGGCATGCTCAGGACCGCGAGACCGGACGTGGAGGGCACGAAGAACGACATCAGGACTTCAACCCAGAACATCACATTGATGAACGCAATGGTCGAATACCCCTTGATGGCCTCAGCAGACCAGTTGAGTATCGTGTCGGTGATGTGTCCGGCGTCCATGACCACCACTATACCGCGCGCGATACCGATAATGAGAGCAACACCGAGCAGGTCGCGGGCACCGTTGACGAAGGCGTCTGTGAATGTCTTTTCGCCGAGCCAGCCCACGATTCCGATAACGATGGATGAGCCGAGAAACAGGACGGACATCTCTGCCATCCACCACTCCTGGGATGAAACGCCCCAGATCATGATGCCAAAAGTTGCTGCAAAAATGATCAGGATCAGCTTTTGAGATGCGGTCAGACGGGCATCATCCGAAGCAGCGTGTTGCAGGAAGTAAGCTCTATTGGTGTCTTGCTGCGCTACGACAATAGACTTTGCAGGATCTTTTCTGACCCTTTCAGCATACCACATGACATACCCGGCGCAGGCCACCCAACCGACCGCAAGTATTGCCAGGCGCAGGTACATGCCATCGGTAAACGGGATACCCGCAGCATTGGCTGCAATCGTGGTGGCGAAGGGATTGATGGTGGAGCCAAGTACGCCGATACCCGCACCAAGCATGATAATCGCAACACCCGTCAGGGCGTCATAGCCAGCCACAATCATCACCGGAATGATGAGCATGTAGAAGGCCAGGGATTCCTCGGCCATGCCATAAGTCGTCCCGCCTGCTGCAAACAGTGCCATCAGGATTGGAATCATCCATTTTTCCCGACCCTTCATGACAGCCATCGCCCGGGCAATTCCGGTGTTGATTGCGCCGGTCGAATTGACCACCCCGAGAAAACCGCCGATAATCAATACGAAGAGCGAAACATCGATAGCGTTGGCTGTTCCCACAACAGGATCGTAAAAGCCCTTTATGGGCGCCATGAGAACGTCGTACCAGCCCTGTGGATTGGCATCGACTGCATGGTAAGTACCGGGAACCGGCACTTCTTTGCCAAGCGCTTCATTCTTGACCCGGTCATAAACCCCGGCCGGAATGAACCATGTGAGTGCGGAAATAAAAGCTATAAGCCCGAACAGGATTGTGTAGGCACTTGGAAACCTGCTGGCCAGCGTCTTGACCAGGCCGCCGTCATCGGCTGGAGCCGGTGGACTGCCTGGTTGGCTCTCTGTCCTTGATGCGCTCGCCATTTCCATATCTCCTTCGCTGTGCACCTGCTTGCTCGAACTCACGACAAGCAGTTCTTCATGGTAAGGAGTGTCACGCAACCGGTGCGTCATCATTGATATGAATCATCAGTTTTGAGTTTCCGTCCGCTAGGTTGTTGCATCATCACCGTGTCAAAGGCTGCAGATGAGACACACGGCCATAAATCTCGTTGTTGCGCTTGCCGGCCTGGCGCCAAGTTGCAATTGCTCGATGCTCAGACCAGCCAACGCCGATGAATGCCCGCCGGTTCTGGATCGGTTCGAGGCACCCATGGTGAATTTCCGGAACTGGTCGATGGTGCAAACCGACCCGGATCGACACTGGATAGAGCGACGAGTTGTGAAACAAGGGCTGGGAGCGCTTGCCATTCGCATCACCAGCGGCGACAGCCATCACAAGGATCCATCCGAGCGCGAAGAAATCAGAATTGCACGTCAACAACGGTGCGCATTCGGATCAGACCTCTGGTACAGTTTCAGCCTGCGCATCGAGGGCCAGATTGTCGATTGGGGTAGCCGGCGTTGGGTGGTTGGGCAATGGAAGCAGCAAGGTGACGGCAGTCCCTTCCTGGCTGAACGTTT
>CAYRLR010000136.1:0-1390 GCA_964424975.1 uncultured Anderseniella sp. | reverse complement strand
TTTCCGGCTCCATCGGATACGATTCAGGTGGCCAGGGCCAATACTTCAAGATTGGACATTATCGCGATCCACAACCAGGCTCCGCCATTGTCTACATTGATGATTTCCGGCGCGAGCCCTACAACCAGCAAGATTTGCTTAAGCGGCCTGAGTAATTTCATCGCCGCTGGCCGGGGTCATTGAATACCCGTCAAAGATGCTCACCTTGTCGGTTCAAATCGTTCACACACCTGGCGAACAACCTCACCGGCTGGCGTATCGGGGTAGCAACGGGCATCTGCAAAAAGGGGTATTATCACCTCTACCTCACCGGCAACCCCAACCTCCGATGTTGCCCCGAGCTCCTTGAACACCTCAAGCATCTGATGGTTTCCACCCATGACAAAGGCCGTAAATTCCGTTATGTCGCATTTGACAGCCCTGTACGCGAGGATAGCCAGCAACAGCGTGCCGAGTCCTTTGCCTTGCTGCGTGTCAACCACGGTAACCGCCACTTCTGCCGTCTCCGGCTTCTGCGGCGTACGGATGTAACGGGCAATCCCGAGGGGTACGTCGACATCTTCTCCCGTGCCCAGCGCACCCACCGCCTCGTGGTTCACGTGATCAATCTCGGTAAACTGCTCCAGCAGTTTGTTCGACAGTTTTGACATTGGTCGAAAGAACCGGAAATACTGTCCTTCCTTCGACAAATGCCTGAAACCGATCTCCAGCAGAGGCTTGTCCTGTGGTTTGATTTGCCGGATGACGACAGGTGTTCCGTCCCGCAGATTGAATTCCGCGAGGAACGGTGCGCCATTGCTGCCGGTGTCTTCGCCGGTCATTGTGCTGCGCTTCGCTGGTCATCAGCGACGCCAATCAAAGCTCGCACTGACCGGGCAATGACAGCCTCCTCATTTGTGGGAATCACCAGCACATCGATACCTGAACCTGCAGCACTGATGCTGGTTGCATTGTCCGTGTTGGCAGTCTCATTTAGTCCAACTCCAAGCCAGCTCAATCGATCGCAAATGTTCTTGCGCACCGCCGAGGAATTCTCACCGATACCTGCAGTGAACACAATTGTGTCCAGCCCGCCAAGGGCCGTGATCAACTTCGCCAGTTCACCGGCAGCACGATAGCAGTACAGATCGATTGCCTCGCGTGCATGTGGGTTTGTGCTGTTTTCAAGAGTGTGCATGTCATTGCTGATACCCGACACACCGAGCAAACCGGATTCATGATAAAGGAGATGCTCAACGTCGGGCGCGCTCATGCCTTTCTGCTGTATCAGGTACAAAACAACACCTGCATCCAGCGTGCCACACCGGCGTCCCATCATCAAACCGTGAAGTGCTGTAAACCCCATGCTGGTGGCAATGCTCTGGCGGCGCGACATGGCGCACATGCTGGC
>CAYRLR010000135.1:0-6659 GCA_964424975.1 uncultured Anderseniella sp. | reverse complement strand
CCCCCCCCCGGTGTTTTCCCCCCCAGTTACCGCCCCCCCCAACGCGCGGTACGGTGCGGCGCAACAAGCTGTCCGACTTTGTCAATGTTCGCCAGAACGGCAAGATCGCAATGAAACTGGATGAGGGCGATGGCATTGTCGGTGTTGAAACCTGCCAGGATGCCGATGACGTACTGCTGACAACGGCAAAGGGTCAGGCCATCCGCTTCAAGGTCACCGATGTACGCGTGTTCGCAGGCCGGGATTCTGTCGGCGTGCGCGGCATCAACCTGGCAGACGGTGACGAGGTCATATCCATGACCGTGTTGCGCGGTTTTGCTGCAACGTCGGATGAGCGTGTCGCCTATATCAAGATGCGCCGTGCCATGGAAGGCGATGATGGCGAGGGCGCGGATGGCGATGAAGAGGCAGGCGTAGACGCTGCCATCGACCAGCAACGCTATATCGAGATGGGCGCTGCCGAGCAGTTTATCCTGACATTGTCCAGAAACGGCTTTGGCAAACGATCATCTGCTTATGAATATCGCGTCACGGGTCGTGGCGGTAAAGGCATCACGGCAATGGCGGTCAATGACCGCAATGGTGATCTGGTTGCCTCGTTCCCGATTGAAGAGACCGATCAGATCATGCTGGTGACAGATGGCGGCCAGCTGATCCGCTGTCCGGTCAACGATATCCGCATTGCCGGTCGTTCGACCCAGGGGGTTACCGTGTTCCGGACCGATGCGGACGAAAATGTTGTTTCGGTCAGCCGCATTTCCGAGGATGTGACCGGGGATGATGACGACGAGGCTGAAGCTGAAGACCCCGTGATCGATGACAATCAGGAAGATGGTAGCGCTAGCGAGTAAACTTCGTCAAAGCTGCAGCCCGGCTGATTGCGCGGGGAAACCGGGGAGAACCATCCTGGTTGCGACCAAGGCACAACAGTTGCCGGCGCTTCAGCCGTCCGAGGATCCTGGCCTCACATCGCTTGAGATGCCTTGAGGTACCCCATGCGATGACGATATCTCCGTGGTGTCGGCTTATCCATGACAGTGCGCGATCAATCGCCTGATCGTTCAGGAGGTCGCTGTTACCATCGCCTGCCGTCAGCCTGGTGGAATCTGCCTCGATGACCGCACTCAGATTGACTACGCCGTGAACATCATAGCCGTGGCGACGGCTTATGTTGGTGGTCATCGTGGTCGTGGCGTCGTTGGTTGCTTCGTCTGCACGGCTGGGATTCATCATGATCCACAGCACATGCCTGCCGGTTTGCCCCGTCAGGTTGCGGCGAAGCCAGTAGCGATGCTGTCCACAGGCAGAAAACACCGCGAGGCGGCTGGTCATGTTGCGGGGCAGGGATTTCATGATGGCGGTTCTATCCGGCTTGACGCCCGCTGCAAAGTGTTGATTGCTTGGATTCGGGAACGGTTCATTTCCGGCTGAAGCGTAACCGGACATGCTTTTGCAGGATGTGCACCCGCCAATCGAAGAGGTAGCGATGACCATATTGTCAATTCCCGTCGAACTCTATGCGGCCTACGTGCTGGCGTGCGCTGCCGTGGCGATCGTGCCGGGTCCGTCGGTTACCGTGATCATTGCCAATTCACTGCGACATGGAACCAGGGCTGGCCTGCTCAATGTGGCAGGAACCCAGGCGGGACTTGCAGTCATGCTGCTGATCCTGGCGGCCGGTCTGCAGTTCATCGTGGAAAGCCTTGCCCAGGTCTTCGACATCATCAGATGGCTGGGAGCTGCCTACCTGATCTGGCTCGGGATCAAACTGCTGCAGTCGGATGGCACAATGGGCAAGGTGGCAGACGTGCCGCGCGCGCACCGGTCGTTCTTCTGGCAGGGGTTCGTGGTGGTTTTGTCCAACCCCAAGGCACTGTTCTTTTTCGGTGCCCTGATTCCGCAGTTCCTGACGCCTGGCGGCAATGCGCTGGCGCAGACGGTTTTACTGGGCGCTACGTTCATCGCGGTCGCAACGCCGTTGGACTCCAGTTACGCCTTGCTGGCCGGCGGCGCAGGCAAGTGGCTTTCGCGCACCCGTGTCAGGGCGCTGGAGGTTGGCAGCGGGTTGTGTCTCATAGGCGGCGGTCTTTGGCTGGCATTGGCGCGCCGGTAACAGGCCGGGGTGAGCAAAGCCTTGACGGTCGTGCTCACGCCGGGTTGATCAGGCGTTGTTAAGGCTCGGTTCCATTTCCAAGTCCCAGAAAGCTGCCTCTATCTTGTGCCCGTCTAGGTCGCGCAGGAAACACCCGTAATAGGGTTCGCCATATTCTTCGCGCGGACCAGGTTCACCATCACCGGTCGCACCGTGCTTCAGTGCGGTATCATAAAACTCGTGCACTTCCTGTGTCGAGTTGGCCCAAAACCCGAAATGCACGCCGTTTGCTGTCACGGCGGGTTTCCCGTCTATCGGCGCCTGAACCCAGAATTCCGGAAATTTTTTGCCGAAGGCTGCAGCATCACTGTGTTCCATGATAACGCCTGCGCCAATCGTTGCCAGTACGGCAGTGTAAAAGGATTTGGCTTTCGCATAATCATTCGTGCCCAGCGACACATGCGACATTATTGAGGGGTTTTCCATCGTTTCATCCTCCTATTGGTGGTGTTTCGTCTATAGGGCTTCGCTGCCCTTTTGCGGGCTTGAGACGTTCTCATTGTCTTGCAAGTCATTGTAACAACTTTATGGGTTCAAACTGAACCCGTGTTGCTATAAGTGTCTCCACCATGACACGAATAGGATTTTACCCCGGCAGTTTTGATCCTGTCACGTTCGGACATCTGGACGTGATAGCCCGCGCTGCGCGTTTCCTTGACAAGCTGGTGCTGGGCGTTGGCGTGCATCACGGCAAGGCGCCATTTCTGGAAACACCAAAACGGCTGGAGCTGCTGTCGCAGGCCTGTCTACCGGTCAGCAACGCGACCGGGTGCGAGATCAGCATCGAAACCTTTGATGGCCTGGCAGTGGATGCGGCACGCAATGCAGGTGCCGGCATTATCGTAAGAGGCCTTAGAGATGCCTCGGATTTTGATTATGAGGTACAGATGGGCCAGATGAATGCTGGTCTTGCGCCTGATATAGAAACCGTGTTTCTTGCGGCCAGCCCGGCAACCAGGATGATCGCCTCATCCCTGGTCAAGCAGATCGCAAAGATGGGTGGAGATATATCAAGCTTTGTTCCCGAGGCGGTTAATTCTGCGGTTCTTGAAACCCTGAAAGCCAAATAACTTCAAATCCCTGGAGAGCTATATTGATAAACAGATTTGGTACGGCATTGGCCGGATTTTGTGTTGCGACAGCACTTGCAATGACACAAGCACAAGCGGCGAATCAGATCGTCATGGACCTCAAGTGCGGGCCGGTGGTGATTGATTTGCGGGCAGACCTGGCACCAAAGCACGTCAGGCAGATCACGACCCTGGCCACAAAAGGATTTTATGACGGCATTGTGTTTCACCGGGTGATCGACGGGTTCATGGCCCAGACCGGTGATCCGACCGGGACCGGCACCGGGGGGTCCGACCTGCCCGATATTCCTGCAGAGTTTTCCGCCGAACCGTTTGTGCGCGGCACGGTTGGCATGGCCCGTTCGAGTAGTCCCGACAGTGGCAATTCGCAATTCTTTATCATGTTTGCGCCGAACAGTGGTCTGAACGGGCAATATACGGTGTGGGGTAAGGTCGCGTCGGGCATGGAGTGCATTGACAAGATCAACAAGGGTGAACCACCTGCAAAACCTGACAAGATCCGCAAGATGATCGTCAGGTAATACGACCTTTTCAACCCTAAACCAGTTTCATTCATGGACATAAAGAAGGAGAGCCTTGTGGCCGATCTAGATCCAGAAAACACACTCATCTTGGACTCAACCCAGGGGCGCGTCGTCATCAAGCTGCGGCCTGACCTGGCACCGGGTCATGTAACCCACATCAAGGAACTGGCCCGCGAAGGGTTTTATGACGGTACGCCGTTTCACCGTGTCATAGACGGTTTCATGGCGCAGGGCGGCGATCCGACCGGCACCGGTACGGGCGGCTCCAGCAAGCCGAACCTCAAGGCTGAATTTTCCAGTGAGCCGCACAAGCGCGGCACGGCATCAATGGCGCGTTCAAGCCTGCCTGACTCGGCGAATTCGCAATTCTTCCTGTGCTTTGGCGATTGTGCATTCCTTGACGGGCAGTACACCGTTTGGGGCGAAGTTGTCGAAGGCATGGAGAACGTCGACAAGTTCAAGCGTGGCGAACCTGTTCAGGGACCCGATCGCATTGAGAAAATGCAGGTCATGGCCGACGCGGGCTAGAGTAGTATGCATCCGTTCGGATGGATGAAATTACGCTAACACTGTGGAAACGAGCATTTTTGGCCGATCAGATTATCCCGTCTGATCGGCTGACGCTCTGGTTCTCCGGCTTTATCGAGACTATCTGGCGGCGACTTGAATGAAGGTTGATCTATTTGATTTCGAGTTGCCACCTGACCTGATTGCCTTGCGCCCGGCAAGTCCGCGGGATGCGGCGCGCCAATTGCTGGTTCATTCTGACGGGCGCCTGTCGGATGATCATGTCGCGAATTTCGCCAGTCATCTAAAACCCGGTGATGTGCTGGTGTTCAACAACACGCGCGTCATTTCTGCCAGGCTGAATGGGCGGCGAACTGGTCGTGGCGACAGCGAACCAGCAATCGAGGTGACGCTGCATCAAAGAAAAGATGATGCTACGTGGATGGCATTTGCCAAACCCGGCCGCAAACTCATTGTCGGAGACGCCATCACGTTTTCCACTGATCTGGTTGCCGTCGTGCAGGCCAAGAATGACGGCGGTGAAATCGAGCTGGAGTTCAGCCGGCGCGGGTCCGAACTGGACACTGCTATTGCAGCACACGGCGTCATGCCGTTGCCGCCTTACATCGCCTCGAAACGGGCGACCGATGAACGCGACGCGGACGACTATCAAACCATGTTTGCCGCGCGTGACGGCGCAGTCGCGGCACCGACTGCATCACTGCACTTCACACCCGACCTGATGCAGCGCATCTGCGAGAGCGGAGCAAGCCACGAGTTTGTGACATTGCATGTAGGGGCCGGAACATTTCTGCCGGTCAAGGCAGACGATACCACTGCCCATAAAATGCATTCTGAATGGGGTGAAGTGGACCCGGCCGTGGCTGAGCGTCTCAATGCAGCGCGTGCGGCCGGCGGGCGCATCATCGCCGTCGGCACGACGGCATTGCGCCTGCTGGAAAGCGCGGCCGATACACATGGCCGCCTGCATGGCTGGTCAGGGGCAACCGACATCTTCATCACGCCGGGCTACCGGTTTCGGGCCGTTGATGGCCTGATGACCAATTTTCACCTGCCGCGTTCTACCTTGTTCATGCTGGTCAGCGCCTTTTGCGGCCTGGAAACCATGCAGGCGGCCTATGCCCATGCGATTGCCGGTCGCTATCGTTTCTATTCCTATGGCGACTCAAGCCTGCTATGGCCTGCCGTGCAATGAAAGACACGTTTACATTTACACTTCACAAGAGTGACGGCCTCGCGCGGCGTGGCACGGTGCACACGCTGCATGGTGACATTCGCACACCTGCCTTCATGCCCGTGGGTACCGCCGGCACGGTCAAGGCGCTGTACATGGACCAGGTGCGTGATGCGGGCGCTGATATCATCCTGGGAAATGTCTACCACCTGATGTTGCGGCCCGGCGCCGAGCGGGTCGCCAGGCTTGGCGGTCTGCACAAGATGACCGGCTGGCACGGTCCGATCCTGACGGATTCCGGCGGTTTCCAGGTGATGTCACTGGCCCAGTTACGCAAGCTGACTGAAGACGGCGTAACTTTCCAGTCGCACATCGACGGATCAAAACATTTCCTGAGTCCGGAACGCTCGATGGAAATACAGCGTCTGCTGGGATCCACCATCCAGATGCAGCTGGATGAGTGCGTGGCGTTTCCGCATACGGCAAAAGACGCAGAGCGTGCCATGCAATTGTCATTGCGCTGGGCGAAACGGTCGCGCGAGGCATTCGGCGATCAGCCGGGCAGGGGTTGTTTCGGCATTGTGCAGGGCGGCACCGATGCCGGGCTTCGCGAACAGTCCGCCAAGGGACTGATCGACATAGGCTTTCACGGGTATGCCATTGGCGGACTGGCGGTTGGCGAGGGGCCTGAGCTGATGCTGTCGACTATCGAGGCGACCCAACCGCATTTGCCTCCGGACAGCCCTCGTTACCTTATGGGGGTCGGCACACCGCTTGATCTGCTGGAAAGCGTAGCGCGCGGTATCGACATGTTTGACTGTGTCATGCCGACCAGATCCGGGCGTCACGGGCAGGCTTTTACCAGCACCGGCAAGATGAACTTGCGCAATGCCAGGTTTGCCGAAGATCAACGCCCGCTTGATGAAACAATTGATCACCCCGCCTTGCGCGACTATTCGCGGGCCTATCTGCACCATCTGGTGCGGGCCGGAGAGATACTGGGGATGATGATCTTGTCGTGGGCCAATATCGCGTACTATCAGCACCTGATGGCCGGTATTCGCGACGCAATCGATGAAGACCGTTTCGAGCCGTTCAGACGCGATACCAGGGCAAAATGGGACGCAGGCGAGTTGCCTGTGGACTGAGCGGTGTTGTTGACGCTTATGCCATGAGCATGCGACATAGAT
>CAYRLR010000134.1:0-6663 GCA_964424975.1 uncultured Anderseniella sp. | reverse complement strand
AACGCTTCCATCTAAGTGAAACATGCTCTAGCTTCAACCCAACGGGGTGTGTCCGAAACTCTTCATTGCCATCAATGCCTCGACGCCGCCAAGTTTTTCAATCAGCATTTTCTGATCCGCAAACGCATCCCGGTTGACCTTTTCCGGATCCATGGCATGTCCCATTAGGGTGCGAAGCATGTCACGCTGGCGTTCATGATCACGTGATCTGCCAAGGTCGTTGAGTTCTTGCGGATCAACTTTCAGGTTGAACAGCTGTGGTGAGTGATTGTTCGCGTAGTGCACATATTTCCACTCACGATAGCGCAGCATGGTTATACCGCAAGGGCTGCCGCCATCATGGTATTCCGACAAGATGAAGCGGTCCAGCTCGGGCTTTGAGATGAAATCCTGAAGCGGTCGCGACATCCAGGGCTCTCGCGCCACAGCTGATCTGAGACCGACTGTTTTAAGCACCGTTGCAGACACATCGGTCAGTGAAACCGGCGTTGAGTTGACGCCTTCGCCTACGCCCGGTCCCATCATCATCAACGGGACTGCGACAGAATCCTCATACATCACCGATTTGGCCCAGAATCCGTGCGAACCCAGCATTTCTCCATGGTCTGAAAGGTACATGACGGACGTGTCGCGCGCCGCGCCACTGTCTTCCAGGGCTTCCATAACCTGCCGGATATTATCGTCCAGAAAACTGACAAGCCCGTAGTATCCCTTGCGCGCGACATCGCGCAGGCCATCATCGAAATGATCGTCATAGTTCCAGAACCGTGCCATCTCCTGCAGCACCTCATGCTCGGGGCGCTGTCGTGGCGGCTCCGGTATCGGTGCGCGGTCATACATCTTGTAAAACGCATCCGGACATTTGAGCGGATAATGCGGGCTGATGAATGATACAAACAGGCACCATGGCTGTGTCTTGAACCTGGTTGCGTATTTCTTGAGCCATTTGACAGCCTGTTGGCTCACCCGCCGATCATACTCGGTGTACTCGGATTCACCGGCACCGATGTTTTCGGAGAGCTCCTTCGTGTCATCGTATCGCGGCATCGGATCGCGCAACAGTCCCTGCACCCAGCCTGCCCCGTCATTGGCCAGGTACATGGGTTCGATCTCTTCATCGAATCCATGATCGTCACCGGCGCCGCGGAAGTGCAGTTTGCCGATGGACACCACCGGATGGCCCGCATCACGCAATCTGTGCATCCAGCTTTCATGCTGACCGTAATAGGGTTCAGCCGAAGACCAGCACCGGGTTTCATGCACTTGCAGACCCGTTGCCAGAGACGCCCTGGCCGGCACGCAGATCGGCGATGGCGTGTACGCATTGGTGAACCGCGTGCCCAGCCGGGCAATGGTATCCAGCGTCGGGGTTCGCACCACCGGGTCGCCATAGCATCTGGTCACGCGCCTTGCGTGTTCGTCGGAGCAAAAGATGATCTGGTTGGTTGGGCGATGGTCAGGCATGATGCGACGCAATCTGCGTTAATTCTGTTGTCAGCGAAAGCCCCCTTCGCGCATGGCCTGTGTGCACAAACAACTTGACCTGAACCGAACTGTTTTGGAGTGTGCATCCAGGCAACAAAAAAGGAATGACTACTCATGCTGCTCAAAGACAAGATCGCAATCGTAACCGGCGCTTCCGGGGGGCTTGGCCTGGCCATTGCAACCAGTTTTGCCGAACATGGCTGCAAGGTCGTCACATCGGATGTGACCGACGAACTCGGAGAGAAGGCTGCCGAAGGCCTGCGCAAGCAGGGGTACGACGTGCGTTACACACATTGTGATGTCACCCGGCGGGCAGACATTCAGGCCTTGATTGATTTTACCGTCAAAACCCACGGTCGTCTCGACATCATGATGGCCAATGCCGGCATCGTGACGGTGTCCGATCCGCTGGAACTGACCGAGGAAGACTATGACAAGGTCATGGCCGTAAATCTCAAGGGCGTGTTCTTGTCCGGGCAGCTTGCCGCAAAGCAGATGCTGACGCAGACTGCCGATGAAAACGGCTCAAAAGGCAATATCGTCAACATGTCGTCAGCCAATGCCGTACTGACCATCCCCGAAATCGCGCCCTATGTCATGTCGAAAGGCGGCGTCAACCAGTGGACCAAGGCATTTGCCATCCGGCTTGCGCAGGAAGGTGTTCGCGTCAATGCGATCGGTCCCGGCTCGATTGCCACCGAGATGTTCCAGGCGGTTGCCTCCAACCCTGAAAAAATGCGGGCCATCATGTCCCGCACACCAATGGGCCGCCCCGGCAGGCCTGACGAAATCGGCAAGATAGCCGTATTCCTGGCCTCCGACCTGTCGAGCTACATTACCGGCCAGACCATCTATCCTGACGGTGGCAGGCTCGGCCTGAACTACACCGTGCCTGTAAAGGAATAGCACCAGGCTGCCGGACGCCTGAGACCAGTTGAGTTCCGATTTGAGTAGAAACGCTCACTGATCGCGATCAACTGGCCGGGCTGTCCAGGCGGGCACTGACGACCTGATCCGCCAGTTTTGAGTCGAGGCGGTCGAGATGGTCGAACTCGGCCGTGTAGCTTGCCACACCGGCAGTGGACGAGCGCAGTTCGATGATCATGTCCGACAAGGTGGATTTCGGGATCAATGCCTGCACCGTATCCCAGCCTGGCCAGCCCTGTCTGGGCTCGAACCCCAGCAACTGGCCGCGCCTTTGCGGCACCATGGTGGTTATGCTGGCAATGGCGTCGGACGGGGCGTAAATCATCACCTTCATCACCGGCTCAAGCAGAACCGGACCACACTGCGGCATGCCTTCGCGCATGGCAAGATTGCCGGCCAGCTGGAATGCCATGTCCGACGAGTCCACGTTGTGATACGAGCCGTCAGCCAGGTTGACGGCCACATCGACCACCGGGAATCCCAGCGGACCGCGCGCCAGATAATCGCGGACGCCGGCCTCAACCGATCCGATGTACTGCTTCGGCACGGCTCCACCGACAATGGTGTTGGTGAACTCAAACCCTGCGCCCGGCTTTTGCGGCTTTATGTCCAGCACCACGTCACCATACTGGCCGTGCCCGCCGGATTGCTTCTTGTGGCGTCCTCGCTGGGTAACCGGTTTGGTGATGGTCTCCTGGTAGCCAATATCGGGAGCATGGGTATTGATGACAATCTGCGAGCGGTTCTCCAGCCGTTCGACGGCGATCCTCAGATGCATTTCTCCTGATCCATGCAACACCGTCTCGGAGGCTTCCTGGTTGTGCTCAACCCGGATTGACGGATCTTCATCCACCAGCCGGGACAGCGCAGTGGATAGTTTGACCTCGTCACGCCGGTCATTCGGCCTGATGCCAACGGCATAAAACGATTGCGCCGGCATCAGCGCAGCAATCTCGGGCGGGGTGGTCTTGTCTGCGTATAAAATGCTCCCGGTTTGAATCGTGTCGAGCTTGCCGAGCGCCACGGTTTCTCCGGTTTCCGCGGACTGGACCTTGCCGGTCTCCCGGCCCAGCATCGTGTGTATGCCCGACACTTTCGAACTGCTTTGACCAGCGCTTGCCAACTGGTCTGCCTCGGCAATCCTGCCCCTCAGCACACGAACCACCGACAGTTTGCCGGAATGGGTTGTGTGAATGGTCTTGATCACGCCGGCCACAGCGTCATCTGCGTCGGGAATATCCAGCCGCTGGCGGGTCGTGCTGTAATCGGGTGCGTCATGGCGAATGGTTTTCAACAGGCGCAGAATGCCGGTGCCGTTTTCAGCCGAGCCAAACAATACCGGCGTGATCCAGCCATCGTGCAGTTCCGCCGTCAGGTCCTGCAGCACGACCTCGATCGGTGGCGAAACATCTTCCAGCAATTGTTCCATCAGCACATCGTCGTGATCAGCCAGCTTTTCCAGCATGGCAAACCGGGCGTCTTCCTCACGTGCGCGGTCTTCGTCCCCGACGGCAGTAACTTCTGCTTCTGCATGTGCGCGATAGCTGTACGCGCGCTCCAGGGCAAGGTCGATGCATCCGGTTACCGCGCCGTCCTTCCAGATCGGGATCTGACGCAGTAGCAAGGGGTTTTCACTGGCCGTTTGCAGCATCTGCAACGTCTCTTGTACCGAGCCTGCCGCCCTGTCTATCTTGTTGAGGAACAACACCCGCGGCAGACCAATCTCGTCCAGCCGCTTCAAGGTGAGTTGCAGGGCCGGCAGTTTCTTTTCATCCGCTTCAACCACCACGATGGCGAAGTCACAGAACCGCAACACCGGTTCAGCCTCATAAGCGTATTCCACCGAGCCTGGACAATCTATCAGGGTCAGGCTGTCGCCCTGATTGGAAACGGTGGCAATTGTTGCCTCTACACTCATGCCATGGGCGCGCGCTTCCGGCGATGCAAATCCGACCATATTGCCTGATGCCACAGTGTTTTGCCTGGGTATGGCTCCGGTGCGCGCGAGTATCGCCTCCAACAGTGTTGTCTTGCCGCTTGACATAGGCCCGATCAGTGCAGCGCACTTGGGCCCGGACGGTCTGCTACGCGGTGATGCTTCCATGACTCAATAACCTCCGTTCAATCGCGTGCTGCGAATTCCCGGATCTTATGGTTGGATCGACCGGGACACCGATCTCTGCCTGATATGGATTACACCGGTCATGCTTTCACCAATTGATCGCAAGAGCAAGGACCCGGGCAACACTGCTGACGCAAAGACTCTAACGCACCAGGTGCCGGGTCAGGCGTGCTTCCACCTGGTCCCAGGTTCTGCGCAGCAATTCCACAATCGTGAAGTAGATGATCGCGGCCCACAGGTAGACGTTGAAGTCGAAGGTGCGTGAGAAGGCCAGTTTGGTCGCGCCCATCAGGTCAAACACTGTCACCAGGCTGGCAACTGCCGAACCCTTGATCATCAGGATGATCTCGTTTCCCAGGGGCCTCAGAGCCGTGATCATGGCTTGCGGAAAGATGATCTTCCAGAACGTCACGCCTTTTTTCAAGCCAAGTGTTTCAGCCGCCTCGCGCTGGCCGCGCGGGATGGATTCAATGGCTGTTTTGTAGATTTCCGCCTGGTAGGCAGCCGTGTTGAGAACGAAGGTCAGCAACACGCAATTGTAGGCTTCGCGGAAAAACCACCACAGGCCGGCCGATTGCAGTTCATTCACAAACTGCCCGGCCCCGTAGTACAGCAGAAACATCTGCCCCAGCAGCGGCGTACCCCGGAACAGGTAAACGTACCCGAATGCCAGTGCCCGAATCATTGGTACCGGCGACAAACGCGCCAGTGCCAACGGAATTGCCAGCAGGCCACCAAAGAATATGGCAAACACGACCAGCTTGATCGTGACCAACAGCCCCTCGAACATTTTTGGTGCATACTTGGAAAATACGTCAGGATCAAATGCACTGTAGAGCGACCATGCAAGGCCAATGCCCAGGGCAATCCAGGCCCCGCAAAGCGCTGTACCCGCGATACGCGAGACAGTCCATTTGCGCACGGCTTCAGGCGGTGGACTTTGCGCTTCAATCAATGGAACGGTTGTTTCACTCATGCCACGCGCTGCTCCCCACGTTTGACGTGGTCTTCAATCGCGCCCAGCCCTCTGGACGATATCAGCGACAGCACCAGATAAATCAGCAGTGCCACGGAATAGAAAAACAGCGGTTGCTTGGTCGATCCGACCGCAACATTGGTGTTTCGCAACAGGTCATTGAGGGCAATCACCGACACCAGGGACGTTTCTTTCAGCAGGATGAGCCACAGATTGCTCAGTCCGCCAATTGAAAGCCTGATCAATTGCGGCAGCGTAACCAGCCTGAAGGCCTGCCATCTGGTCAGGCCCAGTGCCTGCGCTGCTTCCGGCTGGCCTGCGGGAATGCCCTTGAACGCAGACGCAAACACTTCACTGGAAAATGCCGAGAACACCAGTCCCAACGCCACCATGCCGGCAACGAAGCCGTTGACCTCGACATAGGTATCGGTAAACAGCGCAACAATCCGCTGTAACACAATCTGCCCCCCATAATAGACGATGAGCAGTGTCAGCAACTCCGGAAGGCCGCGAAAAATGGTGGTATAGATGTTGGCTGCAGTTTGCAGCGAACTATCGCTGGACGTCTTTGCCAGCGCGACCACCATGCCAATGGCCAGGCCAAACGGCAAAGTCGCCAGTGCAAGGCTGACGGTCAGCAGCGTACCCGCAGCCAGCTCATCTCCCCAGCCCGTTGGCCCCCAGGCCAATTGTGCGATCAGGTCCATCATGAGACCATTAAACACCCACCCCTATTAACAAACAGCCCGCCGTGACTGTAGCACGGCGGGCGTCGATGTATAGCAGTTGAACCCTACCGGTCAGTAAACCGAGAACGGGAAGAACTTGTCGTTGATCTTCTTGTAGGTGCCATTCTCGAGAATGGCCGCCAGGGCTGTGTTCAGCTTGTCCTTCAGTTCGCCGTCTTCCTTGCGGATCGCCATCCCGGCACCTGCACCGAACCATTTGGAATCGTTGTAGTTTTCGCCAATGTGTTCGCAACACGAACCATCACCGCCAAGCCAGTCGAGTATGACCACGCTGTCTGCCAGAACCGCATCAAGACGGCCCGCTGCCAGATCGGCATTGGCCTCGTCCTGCGTGGCATAAAGTTTGACGGTGGAGTCCTTGTAGACATCTTCCAGGAACGACGAATGCGTGGTCGATGACTGCG
>CAYRLR010000133.1:0-6712 GCA_964424975.1 uncultured Anderseniella sp. | reverse complement strand
TCCAGGGACTTGCTATAGTAGTGATTGATGCGCAGCACATCGGTTGACCGGGCTGCCAGGCGATGATCGGCATGCCCGATTACACGACGTTGTTCCGTCCATGACTCCGGGCATTGGTTCCTGAGAATGAAGACGTGAGAATTGTGCACACCACGTACCGCACTGGGCCGGACGATAGTTTTAACGCGGGAAAGATGCTTGCTTGACGCCATGGGTTGCCTGAGCCGCCGGGTGTAGTTTTTGGTTACCAGGCCCGGTGGTTTGCGCGCGTGACCCGCTGTACCGAACATATGCCAGTACACCGACAGGGAATCCAGGTCCTCATACTCGCGCAAGACGTCGGTCAGAGAATTCTCTGCCGTTGGAAACAGGAATTCATCCGTATCAATAAACGCCATCCACTCGGTGAGATGGCCAAAATTGGCAAGGCAATGCAACATGGCCAGCTTCTGAATTCGGCCTCCTGTGCCGGCCACCCCTTCCCAGCCCTTCAGAAAATCCGCCCAGCCGACAACCGTCACCAGCCCTGCATCCACATAGGACGACAACCGGTCGACCGTATCGTCGCTACTGCCGTTGTCATAAATGAAGAAATGACTGACCCCCATCATCCGATGGAACTCAATCCACTCGTCAATGTATTGTGCTTCATTGCGGACAATGACAAATATGGTCAGGAAATGCTTGGCAGGCCTGGCTTCAACAACCGGGTGCGGTAGCCACAGTCGGCGCCTGGCGGAACCAGGCCACCATCCAACAAACTTCCAGAGTAATTGCTCCAGTTTGAACACTGCCTCGGGCTTGATTTGGAACATGGCGACAACCCCCCTGTCGTTTTCCAAATTGCAACTTCAAAGTGAAATATAACACATGTTTTGGGGACCGCACACACTGGCAGCAAAAAAAACCGTGAACTGTGAATATATAGCTTCACAAGTTTGTTACTGGACAAAACCACGCTTAACTTTGCGTAACAGACTACTCTTCAGCAATGTCTTCGTTCCAGAGATCGGGGTTTTCAGCAATGAAGCGGGTCATCAGGGCCTTGCAGTCCGGATCGTCTGCGACCAGCACTTCAATGCCTTTGGACCGTAGAAAATCCTCGTTACCCCCGAACGTCGTGTTTTCGCCAATGACCACCCGGGGAATGCCGAACTGGATGATGGTGCCGGTACACATCATGCACGGGCTCAGGGACGTATATATGGTCATGTCGCGATATGAGCGCTGCCGGCCAGCCTTGCGCAGTGCGTCCATCTCACCGTGCGCTATCGGGTCGCCTTGCTGAACCCGTTGATTGCGCCCGCGCGACACCAGCGCATCACCGCGCGCCAGCACCGAGCCGATCGGACAACCTCCCTCGTCAAATCCGGCCTTGGCCTCATCATAGGCCATACGCAGAAATTTCCGGTCAGTTTCACTGAGCATCTGAACCTCGTCCTAAACTCTTTCCCCGCGCCGGAACGGCACCAGCAAAGCTTGTGGGTATCTGGTTTTCCGCGCCATGACAATCATCGCGAATATCGACATGACGTACGGCAACATGAGGAAAAACTGGTACGGGATGAACGCGCCGGCAGACTGTTGGGCCCGCACCTGAATGGCTTCAAGCCCGGCGAACAGCAACGCGCCAAGCAGCGCCCTGCCCGGTCGCCATGAGGCGAAGATCACCAGCGCCACACAGATCCAGCCCCGGCCATTGATCATCCCGAAATAGAAAGCATCAAACCACGACATGGTGATGAAAGCGCCGCCAACCGCCATGAACGCACTGCCCACCATCACGGCGCCTGTACGCACCGCAAGCACATTGATGCCTTGTGCCTCGACAGCCACCGGGTTTTCGCCGGACATGCGCACCGCCAGCCCGACCGGTGTTCTGAACAACACATACCAGACCATCGGGACCAGCACCAAAGCCAGGTAGGTCAGCGCCGACTGGCTGAACAGGGCCTCGCCAATGATCGGCAGGTCAGACAACCACGGGACGGCGATGGGTTTGAACGGCACGATTTTCGGCGGTGTCGTGGCGTCCGGCAGCAGCATGCGATAGACAAAATAACTCAGCGAAGAGGCAAACAATGTAATCCCGATACCCGTTACATGTTGCGACAGGCCGAGATGCACCGTGAACACGGCATGCAGCAATCCGAAGACCGCACCCATGCTGGCCGCAAACAGCACACCGCCCCACAGGTCCCCGCCCTGGTAGACCCACATCCAGCCGGACATGGCACCCACCGTCATGATACCTTCAATACCAAGATTGAGAACTCCCGCACGCTCGCAGATAAGCTCACCAAGCGTTCCGAATATCAATGGACTGACAATGCGGATTGTGGCCGCCCAGAAACCCGCCGTCAGCAGGATGTCAATGAAATCACTCATGCGCGCCACCTGATCCGGTACTGGCTGAGCATGACGCTGCACAGCACCGCCAGGATGGAAACACCGACCAGTACATCGGCAATGTATGTGGGGATATTGACGGCGCGCGACATGGCGTCAGCGCCAACATAGACGGCAGACAGGAAAATCGCTGCCGGCACCACGGCCAGCGGATTGAGTTGGGCCAGCATGGCAACCGCAATGCCGGTGTAGCCGAACCCGGGCGACAGGTCGAGCGTCAGATAGCCCTTCAGACCGGCGGTCTCGCTGACCCCTGCCATACCGGCCAGTCCGCCCGAAATCATTGCCGTCATGATCACAGTGCGATTGACATTGATGCCTGAAAATGCCGCTGCCCTGGCATTGTGTCCCACTGCCCTGATTTCGTAGCCCTGTACGGTAAACCGCATCATCAGCCAGATGATCACCGCCATGAACAACCCTATGATCAGCCCGAAATGCAATCGCCCCTTGGCCAGCAGGGTCGGCAGTACGCCTTCGTCGATGATCGAGGCCGCCTGCGGCCAGCCGAGAGATGCCGGGTCCTTCCACGGCCCTTCTATCAGGTAGCTGACCACCAGCAGCACGACGAAATTCAGCAGCAGCGTGGTGACAACTTCATCCACCTTCATATGTGTTTTGAGCAACACCGGTATGAGCAGCAATGCCCCGCCGGCCAGTGCCCCCATCACGACCAGGAACGGCACCATCAGCACTGGCGGCAGGGTGATCAGGCCGGTGCCGAAAAATGTCGCGGCCAGCGCTCCAGCATAGAGCTGGCCTTCAGCGCCGATATTGTAGAACTTTGCGCGAAATGCCACCGATACTGCCAGCCCGGTGAAGATCAGCGGAATTGAACGGGTCAGTGTCTCATTGAGCGCAAACGCTGAGCCGAACGCGCCCTTGAACAGCAGAAAATAGGCCTTGGGGATGGAAGCGCCAGCCCACGAAATCAGGGCGGCGCAAATGACCAATGACGCAAGAATGGCCCACACCGGTGCCAGTCCGGCCCGCCAGACAGACACTGAATCACGCGGCTCAATGACCATTGGTCAGGCTCTCCATGCTTGCTTCACCCCGGTCATCGTGGCCGGCCATCATCAGGCCAATCTCTGCGATTGACCGCTCACCTGTCGGCAAGGCGCTGCTGAGCCTGCCATGTGACATCACCGCAAGCCGGTCGGTCAATGCCATCAGTTCATCAAGGTCTTCGGATATGAGCAGGATTGCAGCCCCTCTTTTTCGAGCCTCCAGCAATTGCTCCTGGACATAGGCTATTGCACCTTCATCAAGTCCGCGCACCGGCTGGTTGGCCAGAATGAAGGACGGGGTGTTGGACAGGGCCCGCGCCAGGATAAGCTTTTGCATGTTGCCGCCTGACAGCAACCTGGTTTGCGCATTCGGGCCCTTGCAGCGCACATCGAACTGTTTGATTTGCGTCTCGGCGCGGGCCCGCGCGCGGTTGCCGTCAATGATAAAACCGGCCCGGCACATCGCATTGGATCTTATGTCTTCGGAAACCAGGTTTTCCCAGATATCCATGTCTGCAACCACACCACGCGCATGCCGGTCTTCCGGAATCCGTCCGACCCCGGAGGCCACAATTGCACGCGGATTGCCAGCCTCCAGCATTTTCCCATTGAGCCTGACAGAGCCGGAAAAGTCTTTCCTCAGGCCGGACAGGATGTCAGCCAAAGTGCCCTGTCCGTTGCCGGCAACGCCGGCAATGCCGACGATTTCATGCCGGTGGAGTGTCAGGTCGATGTTTTTGAGTTCCGCTGCACCGGTTGCGCCGGTTGATACATCGGAAATCTCAAGAACCGGCTCACCGGGCTTGACAGCCGAGAGCCTGGGCCGGGTAACAATCCGGCCGACCATCAGTTCCGCCAGTTGCTCGCGTGTGGACACCGCCGTTTCGAGCGTCCCGACAATTGCCCCGCGGCGCAGGACCGCAATGCGATTGCTCACGGCCAGGATCTCATGCAGCTTGTGGGATATGAAGATGATGGCAAGGCCCTTCGTGGTCATCGACTTCAGCGTCGCGAAAAGACGGTCGGACTCCTGCGGGGTCAGCACCGCAGTCGGTTCATCAAGAATGAGAATGCGGGCGTCGCGATACAGTGCTTTGAGTATTTCAACCCGCTGGCGTTCCCCGACCGACAGATCGGCAACCAGCACGTCGGGATCAACCACCAGGCCATAGTCGCGGATCAGACCCGCCAGTTTTTGACGGCTGCTTGCCTGGTCGTGGCGCCACGACCACATGCTCTCCGTGCCCAGCGTGATATTTTCCAGCACGGTCAGATTATCGGCCAGCGTGAAGTGCTGATGCACCATGCCGATACCAGCGCTGATCGCGGCCTGGGTTGATCCCGGGGCCAATGCCTCGCCATCCACCAGTATGTCACCCTTATCGGCCTGATAATGGCCGAACAGAATGTTCATCAGCGTCGTCTTGCCAGCACCGTTTTCTCCCAGCAAGGCAAGCACCTCGCCTGGTTGAAGCGTCATTGAAACACTGTCGTTTGCGGTGAGGGTTCCGAAGCGCTTGGTAACGCCCCGGAACTCCAGAACTGGCGGATTGCTCACTCCTCCGGCTAACCTAGAACGACGACTTCGGCTCAGTGTCGGTAATCGTCACGTCCATCTCGCCGGCCAGTATCTTCGCTTTCGTGGCCTCCACCTGAGCCTTGATGTCGGCCGGTATCCTGTCTTCGAACTCATAATAGGGAGCAAGGCTCGCCCCGCCCTTGCGCATCATGGTCCATTCCTTGTAGTCGGCAGCCTTGAACGTACCGCCCTTCACTTCCGCGATGGCGTTGGCAATAGCTGCTTCCATGTGCCAGAGCGCCGAGGTCACAACCACGTCGGTACCGTTTTCTTCCTTGTTCATGTCATTGACATTGCCGAATGCCAGCACACCTTTTTCACGCGCTGCGTCAACCACACCGGCGCGCTCTGCATACATGATGTCGGCACCGGCCTCGATCTGCGCAAACGCGGCTTCCTTTGCTTTCGGAGGATCGTACCAAGAACCGATAAAGGTGACCTTGTACTGGATATCCGGGTTAACTGACTTGGCGCCATTGATGAACGCATGAAACAGGCGGTTTACCTCGCCGATCGGATAACCGCCGACCATGCCGAGCTTGTTGGTCTTGGTCATGGCCCCGGCAATCATGCCCATCAGGAAACAGGGCTCGTGAATGTAATTGTCAAACACCGAGAAGTTGGTGCCGTGCGGTTTGAACGGATCACCCATCAGGAATGCGATATCGGGATATTCATCGGCAACCTTGCGGGCTTCCTTTGAAATGCCGAACGCTTCGCCGACGATCAGCTTGACGCCTGACTCGCAATATTCCCGCAACACCCGGATATAGTCCGTGTTGGCAACTTTTTCCGAGAACACATACTCGATCTCGCCCTTTGCCTTGGCTGCTTCGAGGCCTTGATGCAGGCGCGCATCCCACTTCTGCTGGATCGGCTGAGTGTAGATACCGGCAACCTTGATGGTCTCCGCTAAAGCGGATTTTGCACCCAGCGTCGTTGCGCCGGCTGCGGCAGCCAGCATGATGTTAAACTGGCGTCTGTTAGTGTTCCACGTCATTGTTTTTGCTCCACTCGATAGTTTGAAAATGTGTTCGATCCGGTTCCCCCAGATTATGCCCCGGCAATTCCTCATTCAGTAATTTTACCAATTGGTCAAATAAATGGTAGCCAAAGACATTCCGTGAAGCCAGCAGTTTTTGGATTGATCACAGGTTTTCCAGCCGCAACAGGCTTCTACCCACAGTTTTCAAGGAAAAGGGCGGCTGATCAGCCGCCCTCTCCAACTGCCTGGTTGTGACGCGGTTACTTGAGCGCCTTGTCGGTAATAACAGATGTCCAGGCACCAACCGGCTGCTTGGTGATGACCGGGTCAGACCCGCCCTTCAGCAAGGTACTGACTGTTCGCTTGTAATCAGCCTCGTCCAGCGCACCATTCGAGCCTGCCGTCAGCTTGGCAACTTCACGCATCATGCGTTTTTGGTGCTCTTCGGTCTGCGCACCCGATGAATCATTCTCCAGCACAATGTCTGCTGCCTCATCCGGGTTTTCCTCGGCAAACTTCCAGCCTTTCATGGACGCGCGCACAAAACGGACCATCTTGTCTTCAAAGGCCGGATCCTTGAGCTTGTCCTCGAGAACGTAAATGCCGTCCTCCAGCGTCGCCACGCCCTGGTCCTCGTACTTGAAGACCACCAGATCATCAGCAGAAAGCCCGGCATCAATGATCTGCCAGTACTCGTTGTAGGTCATTGTCGACACGCAGTCGGCCTGC
>CAYRLR010000132.1:0-6720 GCA_964424975.1 uncultured Anderseniella sp. | reverse complement strand
GAAGGCATTTGCCACGTCTATGTCGACAAGGCGGCAGACCTTGACATGGCGGTCAACATCATCACCAATGCAAAGATGCGCCGCACCGGCGTTTGCGGGGCTGCCGAGTGCGTGTTGCTCCATCAAGATATCGTCGCCAGTCACGCACCTGGCATCATTGACGCCCTGAGGGCAAAGGGGTGTGCGGTGCATGCTGATCAGACTGTCAACGCCGTTTCCGGCGCCACTGTCCCGGCAAGCAGCGATGACTGGGGCAAGGAGTTCCTTGACGCCGTCATTGCCATGAAGTCGGTTTCCGGCCTGGATGACGCCATGCGCCATATCGCGCAGTACGGCTCGCAACACACCGACTGCATTATCACCGACGATGGCGACGCTGCTGCGCGTTTTCTGAATGAAGTGGACAGCGCCATTGTCATCCACAACGCCTCCACCCAGTTTGCCGATGGCGGCGAGTTCGGCTTTGGCGCGGAAATCGGCATTGCCACCGGCAAGCTGCATGCCCGCGGCCCCGTTGGGCTGGAACAGCTCACCACGTTCAAATACCAGGTGCGCGGCTCGGGGCAGACCCGACCGTGACGGTATCTCCATGATGTCCGGCCTGTATTCCATTGCCGCCATTTCGCGACAGCGAATTGGCCTGTTCGGCGGGTCTTTCAACCCGGCGCATGAAGGTCACGTGGCGCTCTCCGAAGAAGCGCTCAAGCGCTTGCAGCTGGACCAGATCTGGTGGCTGGTGTCACCGCAAAACCCGCTGAAGGACAGCCGCGACACGGGAGATTTCAGGGAGCGGATGGACCACGCCAAGAGCCTGCTGGCCAACCCACGGCTGATCGTGACCGGCATGGAAGCCAAGCTGGGCACCCGCACCACCGCGCAGACCTTTGCGGCACTGGCGCCGATGTTCGAGCAGGGCCGTTTCGTGTGGATCATGGGCGCGGACAGCTTTGCCGGCCTGCATCACTGGAACGACTGGCGTGACATCCCTGCCACCTTGCCGCTTGCCGTGTTCGCGCGCCCCGGCTGGACACAAACCGCCTTGAGCTCGCCAGCCGCACGGCTGTTGGCCAATCACCGCCTTGCAGCCAGCGATGCCGGCCGGCTGGCCGACCTGGCAGCACCGGCCTGGTGTTTCCTCAACATGCCGCTGCGCTATGAAAGTTCCACCGCCATCCGCGATGGCAGGCAACAGCCATAGGTCATGAACCGCGACGATCATCATCGCGTCACACGGATGCGCTTGAATCGCAACCGAATTGGGCGTATCCTGATCTTTGTAAACGTCCAATCGTTCAACGGAACAGGTAAACAGGCACATCGTGCAGCCAGACCGTCAGAAACAGATTACTGCAAGGCAGCAAACCCGCATGCCTTCCAGACATCAAAAGGACCCGAACCCTGTCAAGCCAAACTATGCGTAGCGGCTCGCAAACCACAGCCGCTAAACCGACACCTGCGTCTCGCCGCAAGGCAACGCCGCCCCTCCTCAAAACCATCAAGTCATGCCTTGACGATGCCAAGGCCGAAGAAATCGTTGCCATCGACCTGCAGGGCAAGGCAGCACTGGCCGACACCATGGTTGTTGCATCCGGACGCTCGAACCGGCATGTCGCAGCCATCACCGACCAGTTGTCCGATGTCCTCAAGGCTGCCGGCCACAAGTCCATCCGGGTTGAAGGACTGCCCCACTGCGACTGGGTGGTGATGGATGCAGGCGATGTGATCGTTCACATTTTCCGGCCGGAAGTCCGTACGTTCTACAATATCGAGAAGCTCTGGTCGCCAGACGCACCGGCCGACACGACCGTGTCCTGAAGAGACCCGGACGTTGAAACTGACCATTGCCGCCATAGGCCGGATGAAAGCCGGTCCGATGGCAGACCTTGTTGACACCTATGCAAAGCGCACCCGCCAGGCGGGCAGGCAGGCCGGCATAACCGCCCTGAACGTTGTGGATTTCCCTGAATCCCGCAAAACCACGGCACCCGCACGCACCGCGGAAGAAGCAGGCTTGCTGGAAAATACCATCCCGCACGGCGCGGTGCTGGTCGTGCTGGATGAGCGTGGCAAGCCAGTCAGCACAGCCGAATTTGCCGACATCATCAAGTCAGAGCTGGAATCCGGCACCCAGGACCTGGTTTTTGCCGTCGGCGGGCCGGACGGCCATGCTGCGGTACTTCGCAAAACCGCCCGCCATGTGGTATCATTCGGTCATATGACCTGGCCGCACATGCTGGCGCGCGTATTATTAGCGGAGCAGATTTACCGGGTGGTCACCATTTTGGTTAATCATCCGTATCACCGGGACTGATGATTCTGCCGGTTGTCGGCCCGGAGACACCGTGACGGCATCCTGGATCATCGAACAAGCTGGAAAACCTGTTGCAGATACGTGCCTTTCATACTGGTCTGCTGCTGTCTGCAACCGCCTTGTGGCTGCTGGCGGGCAGCGCCCGTGCGCAAGGCAGTCTGGATGAGGAAACCACCCGGCTGCGCACCATCGAACGCCAGATTGGACAGGCCAGGACCCGCTCGGCCGCACTCGACCGCGAACGCGAGGCGCTCGCCGCTGAAATGGCAAGCGTATCGGACCGCCTGGTTGCGCTGGCCGGCAACATCCAGTCGCGCGAGGCGCGCATCTCCGAGAGCGAGAAGAAGCTCCTGTCGCTGGCCCTGAAGGAAAACACCCTGCGCTCCAGGTTGCGGGGGCGGCGCAGTGTTCTGGCTGAACTGCTTGCCGGCCTGCAAAAGCTGGAACGTAACCCGCCGCCGCCACTGGCGGTCGAGCCCGGCGATGCGATCCGGGCGGTGCGCGGCGCCTTGTTGTTCGGCGCCATCGTGCCGGACCTGAAAGGCCAGGCCGCCAGCCTGACCCGTGAACTGGCTGAGCTTGAAGCGGTGCGTCAACGCATTGAAACGGCGCGAACCGAACTGGACATACACATTACCAGTCTCGGGCCGGCTCGCGCCGAACTGGAGGCATTGCTGGGCCGCAAGCAGGCGTTGCTGGCAAAGACCGCCCGCGAACTTGAGGCCGAACAGACGCGCGCGCTGCAACTGGCGCAAAAAGCCCGCGACATCCGCCAGTTGCTCACCAGCCTGGCTGAAGAACGCCGCAGGGCACAGAAAAAGGCCGCCGAGGCAGAAGCCCGCAGGATTGCGGAACACGAGGCCCGCAAAGCCGAAGCCAGACGGCTTGCGGAAGCAAAGGCCGAGGCAGAGAAAAAGGCCGAGGCCGAGAGGATTGCCAGGGCCGCGGCGGAAAAGGCTCGCCTGGTTGCCGAGCAAAAGGCCGCCGAAGCTGAAGCCAGACGGCTGGCCGAACTGAAGGCGACCCAGGAAAAAGAGGCAGAAGCCGAACGCATCGCCAGGATCGCGGCTGAAAAGGCACGACAGCTTGCCGACCAGAGGTTGCGCGAAGCCGAGGCCAGACGGCTTGCCGAATTGAAAATCGCGGAGCAGAAGGCCGCAGAAGCTGAAACAGCGGCCAGGGCAGCAGCAGAAAAGGCGCAGCGCCTGGCGGCCCTGGAGCAGAAACAGAAGGCTGAAGCCGCTGCGCGACAGAAGCGCGCGAAACCGCCCGTCAAGTTCGCCTCCTCGATCGGCAAACTGGCTTACCCGGCACAGGGCGAACTGGTCCGCAACTTCAATGACAAGGATGGCTATGGCGGCCGGTCCGAAGGTCTGCACATAGCCACGGGCAAGCTCGCCCAGATCACCACTCCCGCAGATGGTGAAGTTGAATTTGCCGGTGAGTTTCGCAGTTACGGCAAGCTGATCATCGTCAACACCGGCGATGGCTATCACGTGTTGCTTGCAGGCCTGCACAAGATTACAGTGTCTGCCGGACAAACCGTGGCGGCAGGCGAGCCTGTGGGAACCATGGGAGAGCATACGGCTCGCGGAACTTTGATCGGCGATCGCATAGACGATCCAAGGCCGATCCTGTACGTAGAAGTAAGAAAAGGTGCCGAGGCCATTGATTCATCCCGTTGGTGGGTGGACGGTGGCAGAAAAGCCGTACATCGCCGCAATAATGGCGGAAATGAAGGCTAGCGAGAAGCGCGACAGCGCGCTAATCTTTACACGACTGCTTAGCTAATCAGGATCTATGGATCCACCCCTTGATGGAAAGCCGACCCGTAATGCACAAAACAAACCTGAAGATCGCCGGCGCCTTCGTTGTTGGCCTTGTCGCGGCCAGCGGCGCCTGGCAGACGCTGAACAATGCGAACGCATCCAATCAGGAAACCTATCGCTATCTGAATCTGTTCGGCGACGTGTTTGACCGTGTGCGGGCCGACTATGTGGAAGAACCCGATTCGGAAAAGCTGATCGACACGGCCATCAACGGCATGCTGGCCGGTCTCGACCCGCACTCCAGCTACATGAACCCGAAGCGCTTCAAGGACATGCAGGTGCAAACCCGTGGTGAATTCGGCGGTCTGGGTATCGAAGTGACCATGGAAAAGGAAGTCGTCAAGGTGGTTGCTCCCATCGACGATACACCGGCCCAGAAAGCCGGTATTCTGTCCAATGACCTGATTACCCAGATCGACGGCAAAGAAATCCGCGGCCTGACGCTGAACGAGGCCGTCGACAAGATGCGCGGCAAAGTGGGTGAACCCATCACGCTGACCATCGTGCGCAAGGGGATGGATGCGCCTTTCGACGTCACCATCAAGCGTGACATCATCAAGATTCGCGCCGTGCGCTACAATGTTGAACGGGATGATATCGGTTATATCCGCATTTCGTCCTTCAACGACCAGACACAGGACAACCTCGAAAAGGCAATCGTGAAGCTCAAGGCCCAGATCGGTGACAAGCTGAAAGGCTATATCATTGACCTGCGCAACAACCCCGGCGGACTGCTCAACCAGGCCATCTCGGTCTCTGACAGCTTTCTGAACAAGGGGGTTATCGTCTCCACGCGCGGCCGCAACGGGTCTGAAACCGATCGCTCGACGGCAACCAATGGCGACTTGAGCGATGGCAAGAAGATCGTCGTCCTGATCAATGGCGGCTCGGCATCTGCCTCCGAAATCGTTGCAGGCGCGTTGCAGGATCATCAGCGGGCAACCATTCTCGGCACCCGTTCATTCGGCAAGGGCTCGGTCCAGACCATCATTCCACTCGGGTCGGAAGGCGCCATTCGCCTGACCACGGCGCGCTATTACACGCCGTCGAACACCTCGATCCAGGCCAAGGGCATCAAGCCGGATATCAAGGTCGAACAGGAACTGCCGGATGAACTCAAGGCCCAGGCCAGCCGCACCACGTCGGAAGCCACCCTGCGTGGCCATTTGACCGGTGAGGGCGAAGGCGACGAAGCCACCGGCTCATCGTCCTATGTTCCATCCGACAAGGAAAAGGACTTGCAGCTCAAGGCGGCGATTGACGTGATTGACGGCAAGACCGTCGACCAGACGCCGAAGAAGGCGGAGGCCCCGGCGGCGGCAGTCGAGCCCGCAACATCGGCCAACTAGGGCTTGTTTTAAGAAAACTTCTCTGCATGGGTCGCGGACACCCTGTTGCCGGCTTCACGCTGCGCTGCGCACAGGTCTCGATTCGTGGTTTACTTTCAGTACGAATCAGCTACTTCGCGCGTATAGTTCGCTCGCTGGACTCGCCGATTGAGGCGGATTTGGCAGCAACCCGCAAGTGGCCTGGATCAACTTGTAAATGGAAAATGACCTTCGCCATCCGTTGAAACGGCGCTCTTTGCCGGCGCGCTGGTTGTCAGCGCGGCCGTCTGCGCTGCGCGCGACATCGCTTGCCTGCATAGCACTGCTGGGCGGCGTTGCCGGTTGGCTGGTGCTCAGCCATGAACCATATGGCGGCGAGCCCGTCGTGCATATGCGCCTCGACATGTCCGATCCGGTCATTACGTCTTCCGTCACACCACCCGCCAGACCGCAGCCCGATGCCGATCCCGATAGTGCGGAGATGTCTGCAGACAACGGCGCCGACACGCCTCTCATAGACCTGTCCGAGCTGGGCAGCAGGCAGCAATCGGAGACCGAAAACGACTTCGACCGGCGCAGGCGCGAACTTGCAGGCCGCGCCACCGCATCAGCCAATGTGGAGTCTCCGGCAGGCGCCCTGTCAGTGGACGACCTGGCACACTCACGCAATGAACAGGCTTTCATGCCGTCCCGCGCCAGCATGGCCCTGGTACCGGCGCCCGTCGCCAAGGTAACCGGCAAGGGCCCGCATGGACCATTGCCCCGACGGGCCAAGGACGGCTCACGACCTTCAACAATCTATGCCCGTCCGGTTTCACGTGAGCACCTGATCTCGGACATGCCAAAGATCGCCCTGCTGATCGGCGGTATGGGATTGAATGAAAGCCTGACCAGAACGGCGATCAACAGATTGCCGCCGGAAATCTCCCTGGCGTTTGCGCCTTACGGTGAAAACCTGCAACGACAGTCAGATGCCGCCAGGTCGCGCGGCCACGAAGTGTATCTTCACCTGCCAATGGAACCGTTCGGCTATCCGTCAATCGATCCTGGCCCGCACACCCTGCTGACCTCGGTGTCGCCGCAACAAAACCTCGACTCGCTGCTCTGGCACCTTGGCCGGTTTACCGGATATGCCGGCGTGACCAATTATCTCGGCGCCCAGTTTGCCAGTAACAATGAAGCAATCAGCCCGGTCCTCAAGGAATTGGGCAAGCGCGGCCTGATCTATGTCGACGATGGCAGCAAGGGCCTG
>CAYRLR010000131.1:0-6762 GCA_964424975.1 uncultured Anderseniella sp. | reverse complement strand
ATCAGGTAGTACAGCACCTGGATCGCGACGTAGGTGAGCATCAGGCTCGACAGGATCTCGTTCACATTGAGCCTGGTTTTCAGAAACGCCGGAATGCCGGCATAGGCTGCACCACCGGCTATCCCGGCAATGCACATCAGGGGCAATATCCACCAGCCGGTCATGCCCCACGTGGCCAGCGCGACACCGGTGCCGGCCAGCCCGCCCATGACATACTGGCCCTCGGCGCCGATGTTCCAGACATTGGCCCTGAACCCGATCGCCAGACCTATGCCGATCAGGATCAACGGAGCTGCCTTGACGCCCAGGTCCTGCCATTTGTAGCTGTCCATCAGGGGATCGAGAAAGATTTTCCGCACCGCCCCCAGCCCGTCATGACCGATCAGCGTGAATATGATGGCGCCGGTCACCATGGTCGCGATCACCGCGATGAACGGTGTCAGGTACAGCATTGGAGTGCTGGGTTCCTTGCGCTTTTCCAGTTCAATGAGCATGGACCGCCTCCGTCATTTCCGCCGTTGCGAACGGGTCGCCGTGCACCCCACCCATCAACAGGCCGATCTCGTCGATGGACGCCTCGCCGACGTTCAGGGTTTTCGACAGCCGGCCCTCGTTGATCACCGCCAGGCGATCGGAAATCGCCAGCAGTTCGTCCAGGTCCTGCGAGATCACCACGATGGCTGACCCGGCCTCCGCCAGGTCGACGAGCGACTGGTGAATGGCGGCGGCAGCGCCTGCATCAACCCCCCAGGTCGGCTGCGACACGACCAGCACTTCCGGGTTCTGCAGTATCTCGCGGCCCATGATGAATTTTTGCAGGTTACCGCCTGACAGCGAGCCGGCAAGCGAGCCCGGCCCAGTGGTCTTGACCGCGAAATCATCTATCACCTCGCGCGCAAACGCCTTGGCCGCGCGGCCATGGACAATACCGTTGCTGGCCAGACCCATCCTGTCGCGCGCGGTCAGGATGGTGTTGTCGGTCAGGTTGAAATCCACCACCGCACCATGGCCGTTTCGTTCTTCGGGCACGGCGCACAGGCCGAGACTGCGGCGGCCCACCACGTCCATTGACGCAATTGCCCTGCCGTCAAGCCGGATGGCCTCTGCATGGGCAGACGGCTGTTCCCCGCTCAGGGCCAGCAACAGTTCGTTCTGGCCGTTGCCGGCCACACCGGCGATACCGAAAATCTCGCCGGCCCGGACCGCGAAGCAGATATCCTCCAGTGCCACGCCGAAATCACCGTCACCGGCAATGGTCAGCCCGTCAGCGACGAACCTGTCCTCGCCAAATTCGCGCTTTACCGCCTTGCTGATCTGCTTGAGATTGCCGCCGATCATCATTTCGGCCATGGACTTGGGCGTCTCCTGGCGCGGATCACAGTCGCCCACAACCTTACCGCCCCGCAGGATGGTTGCTGCCTCGCACAGGTCCCTGATCTCGTGCAGCTTGTGGGAAATGTACAGGATCGAACAGCCGGTTTTCGACAGCCTGCGCAGCGTTTCGAACAATTGTCCGACATCCTGCGGGGTCAGGACCGATGTCGGTTCATCCATGATGAGCAGGCGCGGTTCCAGCAGCAGGGCGCGCACGATCTCGATGCGCTGGCGCTCGCCGACACTGAGCGTGCTGACCACCCGGTGCGGATCAAGCTTGAGGTCGTAGGTGTGCAGCACCTCGCGGATTTTCTCTTCCAGGCTGGACTGGGAAATCGAACCGTCCATGCCCAGCGCAATGTTCTCCAGCACCGTCATTGCCTCGAACAGGGAGAAGTGCTGGAACACCATGCCGACACCCATCTTGCGGGCAGCTTTCGGATTGGCCACCGTGACCGGTTCGCCATCCCAGATGATCTCGCCGGCATCCGGTTGCATGATGCCGTAGATCATCTTCACCAGTGTCGACTTGCCGGCCCCGTTCTCGCCCAGCAGGGCATGGATTTCGCCCGGCTCGACCTTGAAGCTCACGGCATCATTGGCCAGCACGCCCGGAAACGCCTTGGTGATCCCCTTGAGTTCGATACGCGGTTTCACGCCATTGGTCATGCATCGCCTCCCACTATTTTCAACTGCCCCGATGACTGCACACCGTCATCAGCCTTCAATGCAAGCAAGTATTGCACCAGTTCAGCCGCCACCAGCGCGGCGATCACTTCGGGACGCTTGTCGCGCAAGGTCGATCCGCCGATCGGGCACACCAGCCGGTCGGTGACGGTGGCCTCGCCTGCGTCACGTCTGATCCAGTTCCTGAACGAGCCAAGCTTGGTCTTCGACCCGATCATGCCGACATAAGCCGCATCACCGCGCGCCAGTGCTTCGCGGGCAATCAGGAAATCCAGGGAATGGTCATGGGTCGCAATAACGAAAGCGCTGTCCGGCAATGCGTCGCGAACAATGGTTTCAGGCAGGGCAGCCAGACGCGTATCGACGCCGGGCGGGGCGGCCTGCAATTCTGCGTGGCGGCTGTCCACAAGCACCGGGTGCACCGGCAACAGGCACAGTGCCTCGCACAGTGCGTTTCCAAAATGGCCGGCGCCGAAGACATAGACGCTCGGCAATCCGGCGAGTTCTTGCTCCAGCTCCGTTGCCAACTGGTCAATGTCTGCCCCGGCAAGCAACCGCAATGACACCACGACGGACCCGCCACAGCATTGCCCGATCTCCGGTCCCAGCGGGACTGTCAGGTGAACCGGATCCATACTGTCTTCGGCGATCAGTTTCCGGGCCCTGTCTATCGCCAGTTTTTCCAGTTGCCCGCCGCCGATGGTCCTGAATATCCGCTTGCGCGACACCAGCATCCAGGTGCCCTGGTCGCGCGGCGATGATCCGGCCACGACATCCAGGCTCGCCAGTACAAAGGGTCCGCCGCCATGCGAAAACAACCGGATGTCATGGCGATAACGGTACATGGCTCATGTCTCTCCGGCTTCGGCAGACAACCGTTCGAACGCCAGCAATACGCGTTCCGGAGTCGCGGGGGCATCGAGTTTCGGACAGATGCGATAGTCTGCGGCCGATGCCACCGCCATCGACAGGGCCTCAAGCACGGAGATCGCCAGCATGAGGGGTGGTTCGCCCACGGCCTTTGACCGCCGTATGGTCATTTCGCGGTTTTCGGACCAGTCCGCCAGGGAGACATTGAAGATGCGCGGCCGGTCGGACGCCAGCGGGATCTTGTAGGTCGACGGCGCATGGGTGCGCAGACGGCCATCTGTGTCCCACCACAGTTCCTCCGTCGTCAGCCAACCCATGCCCTGCACGAAGCCGCCTTCAATCTGGCCGATGTCCAGAGCGGGGTTCAGCGACTTGCCGGCATCATGCAGGATATCGACCCTGTCCACCTGGTACTCGCCGGTCAGGCTGTCGATGCTGACCTCGCTCACCGCCGCGCCATAGGCGAAGTAATAGAATGGCCGGCCCTTGCCCACCGCCCGGTCCCAGTGAATGTCCGGCGTCTTGTAGAAACCCGCCGCCGACAATTGTATCCTCGCCATGTAGGCAGAACGGATGAAGTCGGGAAACGCGATACGCTGATTGCCGACCCGCACAGTATTGGGCTCGAAGCTGACCTGGTCCGGCGTGACGCCGTGGCTTTCGCAGGCAAACGCCACCAGCCGTGACTTGATCTGCTGGGCAGCATTGGCGGCTGCCATGCCGTTGAGGTCCGAGCCTGAAGATGCAGCAGTTGCGGACGTATTGGGCACCTTGCCGGTGTGGGTGGCGGTGATCTTTATATGGTTGAGGTCGATCTGGAACTCGTCGGCCAGCACCTGCGCGACCTTGGTGTTCAGGCCCTGCCCCATCTCGGTACCACCATGGTTCAGGTGAACCGATCCGTCAGTATAGATGTGCACCAGTGCACCGGCCTGGTTGTACCAGGTCGCGGTGAACGAGATACCGAACTTGACCGGGGTCAGCGCGATGCCCTTGCGGATAACGCCGTGCCTTGCATTGAAGTCCACGATGGCCGCGCGACGTTCAGCGTATTCGCTGGAGGCTTCCAGTTCCGCGACCAGGCGGGCAATGATGTTGTCATCGACGCTCTGGTGATACGGCGTCACATTGCGCCCCGCCCCGCCATAGAAATTCGCCTTGCGGATGGCCAGCGGATCCTTGCCGAGCGCATAGGCGATTTCCTCGATGATGCGCTCACCGCCGACCATGCCCTGCGGGCCGCCAAAGCCGCGAAACGCGGTGTTGGACACGGTATTGGTTTTCAGGGGCTGTGATTGCAGCAGCACGTTGTCGAAATAGTAGCAATTGTCGGCATGAAACAGCGCCCGGTCGGTGACCGGTCCCGACAGGTCAGCCGAGTTGCCGCAGCGCGCGGCAAAGTTCGCCTGCACGCCGGAAATGACGCCCGCATCATCAAAGCCGACATCATACTCGACCAGGAAGTCGTGCCGTTTGCCGGTGGCGATCATGTCATCGTCGCGGTCCGGCCTGATCTTGACGGCCCGGCCATGTTTCTTTGCAGCGACCGCGGCCACTGCGGCAAACAGGTTGGACTGGGTTTCCTTGCCGCCGAACCCACCGCCCATGCGGCGCACGTTCACCGTCACCGCATTGGACGCAACGCCCAGCACATGCGCCACCATGTGTTGCACTTCGCTGGGGTGCTGGCTGGACGAGAACACGGTCACCTCGTCATCCTCGCCGGGTATCGCCAGGGCGATATGGCTTTCAAGGTAGAAATGGTCCTGCCCGCCAATGCGCATTGCGCCCTTGATGCGCCGCGGTGCCGCCTCGAGTGCTGTTGCAGCATCGCCGCGCTTCAGGGTCAGCGGCTCGGTGACCAGCGGATAACCGGCAGCACGGGCATCGGCCACGTCGGTGAAGTGCGGTTTCGGCGTATAGTCGACTTTCGCCAGGGCTGCTGCACTGCGCGCCGCCGCCCTGGTCTCGGCCACGACGGCAAAGATCGGCTGGCCGTGAAACTCCACCGCCTGCGCGAACACCGGATCATCATGCTTGCCGGTCGGGCTGACATCGTTGTGGCCGGGAATGTCGTCCACCGTCAGGACACCGACCACGCCGGGGGCAGCGCGCACGGCATCAAGGTCCATGCCAGTAATATCGCCGTGGGCAATCGATGACAGGCCCAGGTACGCGTGCAACAGGCCTTCCGGTGCGGCCATGTCGTCAATGTAGTCAGCCTGGCCGGTGACGTGCTTGTGCGCGGAATCATGGCGCTGCTCCGCATGCACACCACCTTTTATGGTCACTTGGCGTGTCATGGCTTACCTCACCCCGCCGCTTCGCGCGTGAGCATGATGTTTTCGTGCCCCTGCGTGGTTTCCAGGAACAGCCGCAGCAACAGCTTGCGCGCCACCAGTGCCCGGTATTCAGCCGATGCGCGCCAGTCGCCTATCGGGGAAAAATCGTCCGCGAACCCGGCCTGGGCGTCGGCAATCGATTGCAGCGACCACGGCTTGCCGACAAGCAGACCTTCGACCGTTGCGGCCCGTTTCGGCGTGGCGGCCATGCCGCCATAGGCGATCACTGCCTCGGCAACCTTGCCGTCGGTGATCTTGAGGCGAAAGGCAGCCGCAACCGAGGAGATGTCCTCATCGCGCCGTTTCGACACCTTGTAGGCCGCAAAGACATGGTCTTCACCCGGATACGGAATGTGCAGCGCTTCCACGAAGTCGCCCTCTTGCCGGTCCTGCTTGCCATAGTCGATGAAGAAATCCTCAACCGGCAGCGTGCGGCGTTCAGCACCCCGGCGCAGGGTCACACTGGCCCCCAGCGCGATCAGCACCGGCGGGGTATCGCCGATCGGCGAGCCATTGGCGACATTGCCGCCGACGGTGCCCATATTGCGTACCTGCTCACCGCCGATGCGGTTCCAGTAATGGGCGATTTGCGGGAAGTGACGTGTCACTGACGCCTGGAATTCAGTGTAGGTGACACACGCCCCGATGCTCAGGCCCGACGCCGTTTCCTCGATGGAATGCAACTCATCAAGGTGCGGGATGAAGATCGCCGGGGCGATCGGGCGCATGAACTTGGTTACCCACAGGCCCACATCGGTGGCACCGGCCACGATGACGGAATCGGGATGTTCGATGCGCAACTCGGCCAGATCGTCTACGGAAGCTGGAACAAAGAACCGGTCATCGCCGTGGCCCATTTCGACGCGCGCGCCGTCGGCAAGACCCTGCAGGGTGGCCACGACCTTGTCACGTTCACGGATCAGCACATCCTGGCCCTGGCCACCGGCAGATGCGGCTGCCATGGCGGCCTTCACGATGGCTTCATAGCCGGTACACCGGCACAGGTTTCCCTGCAGCGATGTTTCGATGTCGGCATTTGACGGGTTGGCATTTGCCATCCACAGCGCATACAGCGACATGACGATGCCCGGCGTACAGAACCCGCACTGGCTGCCGTGCAGATCCACCATGGCCTGCTGCACCGGGTGCAACGCGCCTTGCGTTCCGCGCAAATGCTCGATCGTCACCACGTGACAGGCATCAAGAGACCCGACGAAGCGGATGCAGGCATTGACGGTTTCATAGACCAGCCTGCCGTGCGCCAGGCGTCCCACCAGCACCGTGCACGCCCCGCAATCGCCTTCGGCACAGCCTTCCTTGCTGCCGCACATGCGCTGGCGCAGGCGCAGGAAATCAAGCAGCGTGTCCGATGCCGCCACCGTGTCCAGGTCAACCAGGCGCTCGTTCAGCAGGAAGCGGATGGATGTGCGGATTTGCGCCATGTCTGTCAGCTTCCCCTGTAGGTGGAATAGCCGAACGGCGACACCAG
>CAYRLR010000130.1:0-6767 GCA_964424975.1 uncultured Anderseniella sp. | reverse complement strand
CGCGCCAGCGTGAAGCAGCTTGAGCGCGGTGATCCGGTGTATTTCTGTTTCTGCAACATGGCGCAGTTCAAGCAGTACAAGCTGGGCTTCGACCGCATGTTCCACATCCTGGAAGTGTCCGACGCGGCCGCGAGAATCCAGCAGGCCGCGATCGACGCGCAGCAGGCAGCCATTGCCGCCATCCGGCCCGGCGTCACGGCACAATCCATCGCCGAAGCCGCCGATGCGGTTTATGGCGAGCGCGGTTATGCCACCGGATACCGCACCGGTCGCTCGATCGGCATGGCCTATCTCGAAAGCCCGGAACTGAAGCACGGCGACACGACTGTCCTGAAACCCGGCATGACCTTTGCCGTCGATGGCGGCATCAGCGTCGACGGCGAGCTTGGCGGACGGATCGGCGACAGCATCGTGGTCACCGAGACCGGTTGCGAGTACCTGACCGAGTATCCGCGGCAATTGCTGGTGGTAAACCGGTGAACACGCTCAAGGCCGGGATATTCCAGAGCAATGGCGCCGGCATAAGCCCGGCGCAACGCCTGGCCGGCTTGGCCAATGCCATTGCAGGTCACCAGCTTGACCTGGTTGTGTGTCCCGAACTGTTCATGTCCGGCTACAATGTCGGCTGCGATCTGGATGCGCTTGCAGAACCGGCTGGCGGGCCGTTTGCCCGGGGCGTTGGGGATCTTGCACGGCAAACCGGCACTGCCATCTGCTATGGCTACCCGGAACGCGACGGCCAGGCGATCTACAATTCGGCACTCGTCGTGTCAGGTGCCGGTAAGACCCTCGCCAATCATCGCAAGCTCGCCATACCGCCGGGCTTTGAGCAAGGCGTGTTTGCACCGGGAGACCGGCTCACCGGCTTCGAGCTTGGCGGCATCAGGTGTGCGCTGTTCATCTGCTATGACGTGGAGTTTCCCGAAACCGTGCGCGCCGCCTGCTTGGCCGGTGCTGAAATCGTCATCGTTCCAACCGCGCTTGCGGCTGAGTGGGACCAGGTCGCCCACCGGGTTGTACCGGCCCGCGCCTTCGAAAACGGTTGTTATGCGCTGTATGCCAATCATGCCGGCAGCGAGGGAAACATCTCCTATGCGGGCGCCAGTTGCATTGTCGGGCCTGACGGGCGCGACGTGGTGCGCGCCGGGGAAAATCCCGGTCTGATCACGGCCACACTGGAAGCAGCCCGCGTTGCTGCTGCCCGCCAACGGTTACCTTATTTTGCAGATCTGGTGGCCCTGCGCCCGAAACTTGGCTAATAATCCGGCACAACCGCGCAAAAACGCCTGAATTCTGGCGTGGACAGTTGTCACATTCAACTTGCGTGCTAACCTGCGCACCATATCCTGTTGCTGATGGATGGACGTTTTTCGGGAGACCCCAATGAGTAAGTTCAACAGACGTGAATTTGTGAAACTGACCGGCGCTTCGGCTGCCGCGCTGACGCTGCTTGATGCGGCCGCGTTTGCTGCAGAGCCGCTGAAGATCGGTTTTGTCTATGTCGGCCCGGTCGGTGACCATGGCTGGACCTATGCCCATGACCAGGGCCGCCTGATGATCGAGAAGGAACTTGGCGACAAGGTGAAAACCACGTTCGTCGCCAGCGTCAAGGAAGGCCCGGATGCCGAGCGCGTCATTCGCCAGCTTGCCCAGGACGGCAACAAGCTGATCTTCACCACCTCGTTCGGTTATATGGACCCGACACTGAAGGTTGCGAAGATGTTCCCGGACGTGAAATTTGAACACGCAACCGGCTTCAAGCAGTCCGCCAACATGTCGATCTACAATGCGCGCTTCTATGAAGGCCGTGCGGTTATCGGCACAATTGCAGGGCATATGTCCAAGACCGGTGTTGCCGGCTACATCGCCTCGTTCCCCATCCCGGAAGTCGTCATGGGCATCAACGCCTTCACGCTGGCGGCCCAGAAGGTCAACCCCGATTTCAAGACCAGGGTACTGTGGGTATCCACCTGGTACGATCCGCCGAAAGAGTCCGATGCAGCCAAGGCGCTGATGGACCAGGGTTGTGACATCATCACCCAGCACACCGATTCACCGGCAGCGCTGCAGGCAGCCGAACAACGCGGCATGTATGCGTTCGGCCAGGCGTCGGACATGTCGAAGTTCGCCCCCAAGGCGCACCTGACCTCGATCCTCGATAACTGGGGCCCGTATTACATCAAGCGCGCCAACGACGTCATCAACGGCACCTGGGAGTCGGCCTCATTCTGGGGTGGATTCAAGGAAGGCGAGGTTGCGCTGTCGGAGTACAACAAGGTGATACCAGCCGATGTGGTTGAGGCGGCAGAAGCCGTGCGCAAGGGCATCATCGACGGTTCGCTGCACCCGTTCACCGGCCCGATCACGGACCAGAAGGGGGTCGAGAAATACGCCGCCGGCGCCACTGCAAGCGACGAGGAAATGCTCAAGATGGACTGGTACGCCGCCGGCGTGCAGAGCTGACTGGGCACTCGTTCGCATGGCCGGACCACTCGACGGGGTTCGCATACTCGACCTGAGCAACATGATCTCCGGTCCCCTTGGTGCCATGATACTGGCTGACCAGGGGGCCGACGTCATCAAGGTTGAAAGCCCGTCCGGCGATGCGACGCGGGCTCTAGCCACCCGCAGGGCCGGGTTTTCCGCGTCGTTTCTGAACAATAACCGCAACAAGCGCTCCATCGTTCTGGACCTGAAGCAACCACCCGGAAAGGCCGCCCTGAAACGGCTGATGGCAACCGCTGACGTGGTGCTGCAGAACTTCCGCCCCGGTGTCGTGGAGCGGCTCGGCATCGGCTACGACGATGCCAGGGCCGTGAAACCCGATATCATCTACGCGTCGATCTCGGGTTTCGGCGAAACCGGCCCCTACGCCCACAAGCCGGTATTCGACCCGCTGGTGCAATCGCTGTCGGGGCTGACCACCGTGCAGGCCGGATCCGATGATGTGCGCCCTGCCCTGGTGCGCACCATCGTTCCCGACAAGCTCACCAGCTTTACAATTGCCCAGGCCGTTAGTGCTGCGCTGTTTGCGCGCGAGAGAACCGGCAAGGGCCAGCACATTCGCCTCTCCATGCTGGATGCCGTGGTGCACTTTCTGTGGTCGTCGGACATGGGCGGCCATACGTTCGTGGGCGACGAACTGGAAACCGAAACCGCACAGAGCTTTATCGACCTGATCTATGAAACATCGGACGGCTATATCTCGGTCGCCGCGTTCCGGCGCGTGGACTGGGAAAAGCTGGCCGATGCGGTGGGCCATCCCGAGTGGAAAACCGATGAGCGGTTCTTGACCTCTGCCGGACTGGAGGACTTCAAGAACGATCGCCTGGTGATGACCCAGAAAGCCCTGCTTGGCCGCACAAGCGCGGAGTGGAGTGACCGGCTGACTGAATATGATGTGCCCCATGCCCCGGTGATGACCCGTGGCGAGATGATCCGGCATCCGCAAATCCAGGCCAACGAACTTGTTGTTGAACATCAACACCCCGATGCAGGCACCCTGCGGCAGACCAGGTCACCGGCCCGGTTTGGCGGGACGCCGGCTGAATACCGCTCAGGCGGTCCGCGGCTTGGCCAGCATACTGTGCAGGTATTGTCCGAGGCCGGGTTCTCAAAAACCGAGATCGCGTCGCTGCTGGAGACCGGCGCTGCAATTTCGGATCAGTGAACCAAGCCTCGCGGCCAGCCGCAACACGGCATGGGCTCTGCCTATCGGGTAAATTTTGTCACTAGTTTGGCGCTAAATTTCACTTGTGTGATAATTTTTGTCACATCATGCTGCCTTACATTGATTTTGAAACTTCAAGGAGTGCCGTCATGAGCAAGAGTGGAATTCCCCTGCGCGCCCGTTTGGACGGTGGCGGCACGCCTGAAATGTCCGACTGGTATCTGAAGTCCGAAACCGGCATCCTGAAAGACGTGCTGCTCGGTCCTGCCGAAACATTCCGCTGGCTTGGACTGGAGAACGCCGCCTGGTCGTCGCTGGTTCGCGACACCTTGCGCCGGGGCCTGAAGTTCGACAAGCAACTGGCCATGCGCCAGCACCGCGAAATGGTCGATGCCTATGAAAGCGCCGGTGTCACCTGTCACTTCCTGCCGGCAGACGAACAGGTTCCCTACCAGATCTATGCCCGGGACTCGTCCTTCATGTCACCTTATGGCGCGGTGATCTGCCAGCTTGCCAGCCCGCGCCGGCGCGGCGAATACGCGCCCGTGCTGCGGTTTTATCTGGACAACAATATTCCGATCTACGACATGGTGTCGGCAGGCAACTTCGAGGGCGGCGACTTCAACATCATCCGCCACGGCGTGGCCCTGGTCGGCTATACCGACCACCGCTCTGAAGAGGTAGCCGCCAGCCAGGTGGCCAACTGGTTCAAGGCCGAGGGCTGGGAAATCAAGTACGCACCCATCGACCAGTTCTATGTGCATATCGACCTGATGGTCTGCATGCTCAATGACAATTGCGCCGCGGTCTGCCTCGAGACAACGCCGGATGACATCGTCGCCTGGCTGAGACAGAAGCACATCGAGATCATCCCCGCGACTTTCAAGGAAACCATGGCGCTGGGCTGCAATGTCGTGGCCCTTGGCGGCGACAGGGTACTGTCAACTCTGGGTGCCACAGACCTGAATGCAAAAATGCGCGCTGCCGGTTTTGAGGTGTATGACCCCGACATGACCATGTTCACCTGGGCCGGCGGCGGCGTTCACTGCATGTGCCAGCCGCTGCGCCGCGAAGCCGCGTAAGCGCGGAGGCCGCACGGGCACTGGATCAGTATCTGATTTGGTATGAAAACGACATGCCCCAGGTGTAGAAAACCTCGGGAAAGTCACAAATTGAAAGGGCCGCGAAACGCGGCCCTTCCGGAGAGTTAGTTTTCAACTACTGCTCGATCGACTTGCTGGTATCGATCTTGGAATAGATTTCATCGTATAGCAGCTTTTCATAGGTTGCCCGATCTGTCCCGTTTTCCGAGAGAAGCTTGCGCCATTTATCAGTGAGGCGATCAATGGTATCCGAAATCTGCTGCGGATCCTTTACACCGAGGTCCCGGCCTTTCGCGATCACATTGGTCCGGTACTTCTTCTTGAAGTCCTCGATGAATGTAACGAACTCCGGATCGGCGTGATAAAATTTGGTGCCGGTCTTGGCGTATACCGTCTGCACATCTTCATCTTCCTTGATGTAGTTGAAGATGGCACCAGCGACGAGCTGGGGAAGGTTTTTGGTAATCGCCTTTCGCTCATCCGGCGTCAGGGAGTTCCATTTCTCAATACGCAGATTGAAGGTCGAGGCACCGAGAAAGCCGCCGAGTGCATCAAGAATGACGAACTTGGCCGCCTCACCATATGAACGCGCCTTCTGTGCTGCAACCGAATGAAGTGCGCAATCCAGAATGCCGCGATCAAGGGCCTCGTAGGCCTCGTCGGGACTGACGTTCACTGGAACAGCACCCAGCGCACGCGCCAGATCACCATAGGCTGCAACACCTCGTACACGCTTGCCTTTGAAATCCGCAACTGTCTTCATCTCTGTCTTGCAGTGATAGACATACGGCGTCAGGGCATAGGATGCGAGATATTTGGTATTGAACTTCTTGTATTCGTCGATGCATTCCGCACAGTCGAAAAGCTCAAGCTCGTTCAGCACTGCAGTCATCACCAGAGGTTCGTTGTTCCACAGGCTGAACTGGGCAATGTAGTTGTCGATAGGCATCTCCGAGGGAACATATGCTCCGACGAAATAGCCCGCGTCCGCAACGCCGTCACGAACGCCACCGGGGATATCACGGCCCGAAAGAAGCGATCCACCAACATGACTTTCAAATGTGACAGAGCCCTTGGTATCGTCTTCGACTGCCTTGAAAAACTGTTTCATAACAGGGTTCGTGATGTGTTGCGGGCTCAGATAACTCGCATACACAATCTTCTTCGTTTCCGCTGCCACAGCAGCGGTCGCAATGATTGATGCGGCAAGTGCACCAATGATCAGTTTAGACTTCATTATGTCCTCCTTTGGATTGAAAAAATATATTGCTCCTGCCTTCTACCTGAGCAGGTTTGGTATGAAGAGCGAGATTTGCGGGAAGGCAATCAGCAGGGTCAGGGTCACCAGATCAGCGGCGATGAACCACAGAACGCCCTTGAATATCTTCTCAAGCGGCACGGAATCCCCAACCACCGCCTTGATGATAAAGCAGTTCAGTCCGACAGGCGGTGTGACCAGTCCAATCTCAAGATACTTGATGAGGATGACACCGAACCAGATCAGGTCCATGTCCATGGCGTGCATCACCGGGATCAGGATCGGTATGGTCAACAGCATGATGCCGATCGCGTCCAGGAACATGCCCAGCACAATGTAGATTATCGAGAGACCGATCATCAGAACAATCCAGTTGACGGACATCGCCTGGATAACGTCGGCCAGATAGAACGGCAGGCCGCTGAACGCCATGAAACGCGACAACAGGAACCCGCCCATGGCGATGAACAGGATCGTCGCCGTGCCCTTGAGGGCATCAAGCAGGGATTCAACAAAGACTAGCGGTGTAAGCCGGAGGCGGATTGCCGCGATGATGGTTACCATCAGCGCACCACCTGCCGCAGCTTCGGTAGCGGTGAAAATACCCGAATACATGCTGCCGATCACAGCAACGACCAGGACAGGAAGCGGCCAGATTTCAAGCAGCGACTGGAAGCGGTCGGCCCAGGTGATACGTTCTTCACTATTGACTGGTGCCAGCGACGGATTAAGGGCG
>CAYRLR010000129.1:0-6799 GCA_964424975.1 uncultured Anderseniella sp. | reverse complement strand
ATCGGGTAGTTGCGGTTGCGGTGTCGCCGGACGGGCAGTCCGTGGTGACCGGGTCGGAGGACAACACCGCTCGTATCTGGGACGCCGTGACCGGGGCCGAACGGGCCGTCCTGAAAGGGCACCAGAATCGGGTAGTTGCGGTTGCGGTGTCGCCGGACGGGCAGTCCGTGGTGACCGGGTCTTGGGACAACACCGCCCGTATCTGGGACGCCGGGACCGGGGCCGAACGGGTCGTCCTGAATGGGCACCAGAATTGGGTAGTTGCGGTTGCGGTGTCGCCGGACGGGCAGTTCATTGTCACCGGCTCATGGGACGACACTGCGCGTATCTGGGACGCCGGGACCGGGGCCGAGCGGGCGGTCCTGAAAGGGCACCAGAGTTTGGTGGCTGCGGTTGCGCTGTCGCCGGACGGGCAGTTCATTGTCACCGGCTCATGGGACGACACCGCCCGTATCTGGGACGTGTTTGATACGCAGGCTCTGATTGACCACGCAAAAGCCCGTGTTCAGCATTGTCTTACTGAGTCTGAACGCGACCGCTACCATTTGGCCAAGGAACCACTGAAGTGGTGCCGCGACTTGAAAAAGTGGCCCTATGGAGTTGATCCTTGAAAGGTGGTCCGGTCTGATCCAATCACTTGGTGCGGCAAATACAGGCCTGTGTTCATCGACATCCCAATACCGAATGTCACCCCTGACATGCGCGGATTTGTAATTTTTCCCCCGTTGAGCGTGCTTGTTCCAACACGGCTATCGCATCCAGGCAGTTCTTTTCCTATCCATGCAAACTTTGGAAAAACAGGATCAGAAAAATTATCGGTCGATACCGGCTCAAAAATCTCTACACTCTGACATCACCCATGCATTATTGCGCACTTGTCCTGCAACATGGTGCAGGGTTAGGGTCCAGCTTTTTAGTATCATGCCAGTTTCAGCACGTCCTTGAAGAGACGTGGCAAACACCTGAGGAAGACCGCTGATGAGTGACCCATATCCATACAATGCCGCGCTGGACCTTGTGGACCGGCATCTTGGCGAAGGCCGCGCCGCCAAGCCGGCCTTTATCGATGACACCCGCCAGATCACCTTTGGCGAGCTGGCGGCTGCAACGCGCCGGGTCGCCAATGTACTCGACGGGCTGGGTGTGGCGCGCGAAGCCAGGGTGGCTGTGCTGATGCACGATACGGTCGACTGGCCGGGTGTGTTCGTTGGCGCCATCCGGACCGGCATCGTGCCGGTCGCGCTCAACACGCTGCTGACCACCGACCAGTACAAGTACATGCTGTCGGACAGCCGCTCGCAGGCCCTGTTCGTATCAGCAGCGTTGCTGCAGATGGTGGAACCGATCCTCTCTGACCTGCCGTTTCTCAAACACGTGATTGTAGTTGGCGGTGACGCGGGTGAGCACCTGTCATTCGAAACGCTGATGGCGTCTGCCAGCGATGCGCATGACGCGGCAGACACCTCGTCCGATGAAGTGGCCTTCTGGCTGTATTCGTCCGGTTCGACCGGCCAGCCCAAGGGTGTGATGCACGTACACTCATCCCTGATGGATACCGCAACAACCTATGGTGCCGGCACGCTTGGCATCCGCGAGGACGATGTGTGTTTCTCGGCGGCAAAATTCTTCTTCGCCTACGGGCTGGGAAACTCGTTGACCTTCCCGCTGTCCGTCGGGGCGACAACGGTGCTGTTGCCGGGCAGGCCGACCCCGCAGGCGGTGCAGGAAAAGCTGCACGCCCACAACGCAACCATCTTCTTTGGCGTCCCGACGCTGTATGCCGCCATGCTGGCCGACCAGGCCTGTACGCCCGAGACAGGATCAAACCGGCTGGCAAAATGCATTTCTGCCGGTGAGGCCCTGCCTGCCGAAGTATCGGCCGCCTGGCACAAGCGCTATGGGGTGGAGATATGGGACGGTATCGGGTCAACCGAAATGCTGCATATTTTCCTGTCCAATGGCCCGGGCGCCCAGAAGCGCGGCACCACCGGCAAGGCGGTACCGGGCTATGACCTGCGCCTGGTCGGCGAGGCCGGCGAGGAACTGGGTGCGGGCGAGATAGGCGAACTGCTGGTGTGCGGCGCATCGTGCTGCAACGGCTACTGGAACAAGCGCGACAAGACCCGGTCTACCTTCGAGGGACTCTGGGCGCGCACCGGCGACAAGTACATTCGCGATGAAGACGGCTTCTACCAGTATTGCGGGCGCACCGATGACATGTTCAAGGTGTCCGGCATCTGGGTATCGCCGTTCGAAGTGGAATCAGCGCTGGTCAGCCACGTTGCGGTGTTCGAGGCAGCGGTTGTTGCCCACGAGGACGATGACGGCCTCGTCAAGCCCAAGGCCTTTGTCGTGCTGAATGAAGGCTATGCGATCGAAGGCCTGTTCGATGAACTGAAAGACCACGTCAAGGCGCAGGCCGGGGCCTGGAAGTATCCCCGCTGGATCGAGTTCCTGCCCGACCTGCCCAAGACCGCGACCGGCAAGATCCAGCGCTTCAAGTTGCGTGCATGATCGCGCCGGACGGTTTTCTCGAGGTTGGCGACAGCAGGCTCGAGGCCCGTTTCATCGACGGACCTCGCGACAAGCCGGTCATCGTGCTGCTGCATGAAGGCCTTGGTAGCGTCAGCCTGTGGCGTGATTTCCCCGACCTGCTGGCAACCGCGACCGGCTGTGCGGTGCTGGCCTGGTCGCGCGCCGGGTATGGCAATTCCTCATCTGTGGCCCTGCCGCGCCCGCTGACCTACATGCACGACGAGGCAACGCAAGTGTTGCCGCACGTGATTGCACAACTTGCAGGCCGCGATCATGTGCTGGCAGGCCATTCCGACGGTGCATCCATTGCCGCTATCTATGCGGGCAGCCAACCGCTTGCCGGCCTGAAGGGGCTGGTGCTGATGGCCCCGCACGTGTTTGTCGAGGATGTCTCGATTGCAGGTATCACGGCGGCCCGCCACGCATGGACCACGACCGGCCTTCGCGACAAGCTTGCGCGACATCACGGCAAAAATGTCGACACCGCGTTTCTGGGGTGGAATGACAGCTGGCTGCATCCTGATTTCCGCACCTGGGATATAACCGGCTTCCTGCCATCCATTACTGTGCCGGTTCTGGCGGTTCAGGGCCGCGATGATGACTATGGAACACTGGCCCAGCTTGACGCCATTGCACAGTCCTGCGCCGGGCCGGTTAAGAAACTGATTCTGGATGATTGCGGGCACGCGCCACAAAAGGACCAAACAGCCAACCTACTGGACGCCATGTGCAGTTTTATTGCGGAGCTTTGACCATGGTATTGATCAACAGACGAGAATTGATTGGCGGGCTGACCACCTGCGCACTGGTGCTGCCGGCACACGCCGCCAACAGCTATCGCGGCTACGCGGACGCCATGCTGGCGTCACCGCCGCGCGGCGCCAAAATCCGCCCCGATCTTGAAGCCTATCTCGATCTGCTGGCTGCGGAAGCCCGCTATCGGGCCAAGCGCAAACCGGTGGCCGCGTCGGACCTGCTGCGCAACATGGCGCGCGCCCAGGCGCTTGAAATGGTCAAGGGCAATTTTGTCGGTCACAAGTCGGCAAGCGGCCACAGTTTCCGCAAGCGCTTTGAAGCCTTTGCCGACCCGGAACAGCGCGGCGACTTTGGCGAGAACGCCGCCCGTGACCGCCAGAACGGCGAGGTCGACAAGGAAAAGGCCAGGCGGCTGTTCATGCAGTGGCTTGACTCCGCCGGGCACAAGCGCAACCTGATGAACCGCTGGTACGCCTATGTCTCGACCGGCGCAGCGCAGGTCAATCATCACCTGTATGCGGTGCAGATATTCTGGGAGCGGTAAGTCTGTCTGACGCAGCACACGATCTCAAGGCAAGGCGCGCTGCAGCGCTGGCGCAGTATCGCGCCGGACGGTTTGCCGATGCCATCAAGGCGCAGATGGCGGTGGTCAACGACATCGGCGCGACAAAACCCGAAAGCGCTGAAGACCAGGTCAGGCTGGCGGCGTTCCTGTTTGCTCACGGCGATCTGCCGTCCGCTGCCAATGTGTTGGGCAACGCCATAAAATTCCGCCCCGATGACGCCGAAGCCCTGGCCAGTTACGGTGTTGTGCTGTCACGGCTGGGCAAGCTTGATCAGGCGCACGGCCTGTTGTCGCGCGCGCTCAAGGCAGCACCCCTGGTGCCAAACACCCATGATGCACTGGCCTCGGTGTCATACCGCATGCAGCGGCTTGACGAGGCCCGCCGTTACGGCGAGACAGCGCTGAAACTGAAAGACGAGGTCGCCGCAAAAACCGGCACGGCATATCCAGTGCCAGCGGAATGCCCGCAGTTTTCCGCAGACGATCCGTCACTGAACATCATCGCGTTTTCCCTGTGGGGCGATGGTGAAAAATACCTCAACGGCGCGCTGGAGAACGCGCGCCTTGCGCCTGAAATCTATCCACACTGGACCTGCCGGTTCTACTGTGACGACACGGTGCCCAAACCGGTGCGCGACCAGTTGGCTGAGCTGGGCGCTGAAATCGTGATGATGACCCGCAAGAAGGCATTTGACGGATTGTTCTGGCGGTTTCTGTCCATCAATGACGGGCGGACAAGGCATTTCCTGGTGCGCGATGCCGACAGCATCATCAATGCGCGCGAGCGCGCCGCAGTGGCCGACTGGCTTCAATCCGGCAAGGCCTTTCACGTCATGCGCGACTGGTGGACCCACACCGAAGTCATGCTCGCCGGCATGTGGGGCGGCACCGGCGGCGTGCTGCCGCCACTGCAGACCCTGTTGGAGGACTTCAAGACAACATCGCTGGCCAACTGGCATCTCGATCAATGGTTCCTGCGTTCGCAAGTGTGGCCGACGGCCCGGCAAAGTTGCCTGATCCACGACAGCAAGTTCAAGGCTCTCGGCTCGCAGGACTTTCCGGCCGGCAGCGAGTTGCCGACGGGACATCATGTCGGCCAGAACGCGTCGGTTCGCAAGCCGAAGTCGTTCAATGTCAAAGTCCCACTATCTGGACGGGAGTCGCCAGCACCGGGCGGCAAAAAGCGATGAAACGGCGGCCTGTTGCGCCCGGCTTTCTCATGCGTAGGTACCAACCATCAATCCCGACGTGCAGACGGCTGAGTTGCGGGACTGTGCAGATCTGGAAGAAACGCCCGGAAAACAGCAACCACGAGATGTATTGATAAGCCAGTGTCTTTGCGGCATCTTCCGTTTCATGAATGTTTGGACGCAAACTTCCTCGTCGCATCCGGTGCTTCCGGCACGCATTGGCATCTCTGCTTCGGATCAGGCGCAGTCCTCCCTTGACAACCTTCGGCGAACCGAGGACGTGCGTTTCTCACCCGCTGGCAATCGCCTCGTGCTTGCCGATTATGAGGGCAACAAGCTGCTGTTCCTGTCGATTGACTTCGAGGAGTCAACGGCTTCCGGAGACACAAGAAAAGTCGTCCTGCATTCGCCGGTTGAGATTCGCTCTGCGTCATTCAGCGAGCCGCATGGCTTGTCATTCCTGGATGACTCGACACTGCTCGTGGCCAATCGCACAGGCCTTGTCGTGATTGTTGAAGTTGCCAGTCGGCAACAGGCCGACGCCAACAGCGTTGATGCGAAAATACTCGGGACCATCGATGGCGGATGGTTTGGCAAGATCGAAACACCCGGATCCGTTGCCGCTTTTCCCACTGGCCGACACTCTTACGATGTCCTCGTATGCAACAATTACAAGGATTGCGTCACACAACACAGATTGCACAAGGCCGGACGCTTCTTTGTTTCTACCAACCGCATTTTTGCCAAAAAGGGTGTCCGGATTCCTGACGGCGCTGCGTTCAGCCCGGACGGTCGCTGGATCGCCATCAGCAACCACAGTACCAATAACGTACTGGTTTACGAGTACGCAAGTTGGTTTGTCTCAACAAGACAACCGGTGTGCAGACTTGAGGGCGTCGGATTTCCTCATGGCGTTCAATTTACGGCTGATGGCCAATATATCCTGACCGTAGATGCAGGTGCGCCACTACTATTTGCCTACGCGAAGCCGGCAGATGGATGGCAAGGCGACCTGCAGCCTCATTGTGTCCGGCAGGTGCTGCCAACCAATACATTCCTGAAAGGCCACACAAGCCCGCTTGAGGGCGGGCCGAAAGGGCTGGATATCCGTCGTGACAAGGGCATTGTGGTGATCACTTGCGAAGAGGATCCGCTTGCGTTTTTTGACGTCGCCGAGTTTACGGACCCAAAGCCAGATGCTGATCAAGAGATGGTTTGACACGAACCAGGCCTTCGGTGGATGGAATCACAACCCCTGCATCACATGGCTCTCCGCCAGTACCGGGCGGCGCAGGGCGATGAGGCGGCGGGCTTCTTCTGCCTTGTCCTGCTTGAGCAGGCACTCCGGCAGCGAGAATTCCAGCAGGTCGCGTTGCCTACAACCGCCGCCCATCGGCCATGCAACAGCTCAACATGCGTTCAGCTTTGCTCCAGTCCTGTCCGGTTATTGTTCCAAACTACTCGGCAACGCCAAGCTGGAGATCGCCCGACGGTCTGTTGGGGTTTGACATGATGATCCCCAGCTCGTGCCCAACTTGTACGCTGTCTGGATCAGGGGGCGAGTACTGAATTGAACTCTGCCATTTCGTGCTGCATCCAGGTGAGGAAGGCTTTTGACGCTTCGCTCAATGCAACACCGGGTGGTTGGATGAGATAGTAACCTTCGGTCATCTTGAGGCGAGGGCCGTCAATCTCCACTAAACTTCCCGCAGCGAGTTCATCCGCGCATACAAGACCGTGTGCCATTGCCAGT